>JBOHBD010000086.1:0-5002 GCA_050698195.1 Gaiellaceae bacterium | reverse complement strand
CCGGGTGCGTTCGCGATCGGAGGCGGCCTCTCTCTCGCGGTTGGCGCATTTCTCTTCGGCCGGGTGGTTCCGAACGCGAAGGCGTATGGGCCCGAGCGTGCCGCGAGCGTCGGTCTGGTTTGCAGCGTCTCGAGCATCGTTCCCGGATTCCTCTTCCTGTGGCTCGGTTTCCCGTTCGTCGTCGCCGGGGGCGGCATCGCGCTGGGACTCGTCGGGCTGCGCGGGAGTCGAGGAGGCCGGGCGCTCGCGGCGGTTGTGGTCGGCGCGGTCCCGATCGCGATCGGGACCGGCTTCTACGTGTCCGGCGCAGTCGACAAGCTCGTGTGAGGGAGGTCGCGGTGGAGAAGACGACGAACATCTGGAGCGACGAGTGGCAGTTCGAGAGCGAGGAGGAGTGGGCGGCGAGCAAGTCGACCCTGCTACCGAGAGGGGCGAAGATCGGCGCGACCCTGTACGAGATCTCGCCGGGCGACACCGGCGGCCTGTACCACTTCCACCACGGCGCAGAAGAGCTTCTGGTCGTCCTTCGGGGCCGGCCGACGCTCCGGGAGCCCGCGGGCGAGCGCGTCCTGCACGAAGGCGACGTCGTCCACTTCACGACCGGCCCGGAAGGAGCGCATCAGCTCATCAACGCAAGCGAAGAGCCGGTCCGGTACCTGATGGTCGCGAACCGGCCGTCGCCCGAGTCCGTCGAATACCCGGATACGAGGCAGGTCTCGGTGATGGCCTTCACCGAGTCGCAGCTCGGCCGCCCGCTCTGGGACATCCGCACGCTCGAAGAGACATAGCCGAGGAGGCTCGCTTGCGCGGCACTGAAGCGCGCAGTAGTGTCGCTTCAGTCTTCTTTGATGAGCTCCCAGGCGACCGTTGAGGGTACCCACGTCGACGTCGGCGAGCGGCTCCGCGCGATCCGGACGCTCCGGCGGGTGACGCTCAAGACGGTCGCCGAGCGGGCGGGGCTCTCCGAGAGCTTCCTGAGCCAGGTCGAGCGGGGACGCGCGAACGCGAGCATTGCCTCGCTCAAGCGGATTGCCGCCGCGCTGGGTGTCAACGTCGCCGATCTGTTCGAGCCGAACGGCTCGCCGAGTCGACCACGGGTGCTACAGCGCGAGAGCCGTCCCGCGCTCTCCTTCGGAACCCTCGGCCGGAAGTTCATGCTCACGCCGAGGCCGCTCGAGCACCTCCAGGTGATCGTCGGAGAGTTCGACGCGGGTGGCTCGACCGGGGACGAGCCGTACACGCACGGCGACTCCGAGGAACTGCTCGTCGTCCTCGGCGGGACGGTGCACCTGCAGCTCGGAACCGAGGTCTTCGAGCTGCGGACCGGCGACTCGATCGACTACCGGAGCTCGACTCCTCACCGGCTGACGAACGCCGGCGAGGGCCAAGCGGAGGTGATGTGGGTCATCAGTCCGCCCAGCTACTGAGCCCGGCCCCGGTCGTGGACGAGACGGCCGACGTCGAGCTCGTCGGGGTCACGAAGCGCTTCGGGGACGTCGCCGCGGTCGACGGGGTGGACCTCGAGGTCCGGCCCGGGGAGTTCCTCTCGCTGCTCGGGCCCTCCGGTTGCGGCAAGACGACGACGCTCCGGCTCGTCGCCGGTTTCGAGCGCCCCGACCGCGGCGAGGTCCGGATCGGCGGAGCCGACGTCTCGAGGCTCCCCGCCTACAAGCGGAACGTCAACACGGTCTTCCAGTCGTACGCGCTCTTCCCGCACCTGAACGTGCGGGACAATGTCGCGTACGGCCTGAAGCAGCGCGGCCTCGGCCGGAAGGAGCGCCGCACCCGTGCGGAAGAGATGCTCGAGCTCGTCCGGCTCGAGGGTTTCGCGACCCGCAAGCCCCGGCAGCTCTCAGGCGGGCAGCAGCAGCGGGTCGCGCTGGCGCGGGCGCTCGTAATGCGGCCGCGAGTCCTTCTCCTCGACGAGCCGCTCGGCGCCCTCGACCTGAAGGTGCGCAGGAAGCTCCAGATCGAGCTCAAGCGGATCCAGGAGGGCATCGGGATCACGTTCGTCTACGTGACGCACGACCAGGAGGAGGCGCTCACGATGTCCGATCGCGTGGCGGTGATGAACGCCGGCCGGATCGAGCAGCTCGGCGCCCCTCGGGAGATCTACGACCGGCCTGCGACGAGGTTCGTCGCGGACTTCATCGGCGAGACGAACTTCATCCGACAGGCAGGCGGAGTGGTCGCCGTGCGACCCGAGCGCGTCCAGCTGGCGCGCGATGCGCACCAGGCCGACGGCGAGCTGCCGGCGACGGTCCTCACGACGATGGTCGTCGGCCCCGCGGTGCAGTGCCTCGTGCGCACGGACGACGGACAGGAGGTGTTGGTGCGGGAACAGAGGGCGAAGGAAGGGGCGGGTGCCGAGTCGCTGCGAGAGGGCGAGCGCGTGTTCGTCAGCTGGGCGGGCGACGACGCATTGGAACTCGAGGCGACGGAGGTGACGTGATGCACGAGTCGCTCTGGGAGCGGCGGTTCGACCGCAAGGGGTTCGTGGCGGCGTCGGCGCTGGCGGCACTGGCCGCGGCGAGCGGGGGCCGGTTGAACGAGAGCGCGTTCGCTGCGGCGGAGCAGGGAGGAGGTGTCCTCCACTACTACAACTGGGCCGCGTACGTGAACCCGAAGACGTACACGGACTTCACGAGGGCGACCGGGATCAAGGTCAAGAAGAGCTTCTACACGTCCAACGAGACGATGCTGGCCAAGCTGAACGCCGGCGCGCGCGGCTACGACCTCGCGGTGCCGACCGAGTACATGGTGCGAATCCTCATCGAGGAGGACCTGCTCGAGAGGATCGACTTGAGGAAGCTCCCCAACGTCAGGAAGACCATCGACCCGAAGTTCTTCGGCCTTCCGTACGACCCCAAGAACGAGTGGTCGATCCCGAAGGACTGGGGGACGACCGGGTTCGTCTACCGCAAGGACCTGATCAAGGAGCGGCCGACGTCGTGGAAGGCGATCTACGCCCTCTTCAAGAAGTACCCGAAGAAGTTCACGCTGCTCGACGGCAGCCTCGAGAACGTCGGCGCGGTGCTGATGATGATGGGCTACTCGTACAACTCCGACTCGGCGCGCGAGCTGGACCGGGCGCGGAGGTTCCTGCTCGACCTGAAGCCCTTCGTGCACTCGATCGACTCGGTCAACCTCAAGCAGAAGATCATCCGTGGCAACGCGTACGGCGGCATGGCCTGGAACGGCGACAGCGCCGTCATCATCGGGGAGAAGCCGGCGGAGTACGTCATCCCGCGCGAGGGTGCGGAGTTCTGGATCGACGCGTACGTCATCCCCACGGGCGCGAGGAACCCCGACGCCGCACACAGGTGGATCGACTTCTGCTACAGGCCGAGGATCAACGCCCAGGAGACGGCGTTCACGTACTACGGCTCCCCGGTCAAGCGACGTCTGCTACGCGGCCGGCTGGCGAAAGGCATCTTGAACAACGCCGACGTCTTCCCACCGCCGAGCCTGGTGAAGAAGCTCGTCTCCGCCAACGTGTCGGCGAGAGGGACGCGGTCCCGCGAGCGGATCTGGACCGAGTTCAAGAGCGCCTGATCGAGTGGCGACCGAGGTCGCACCGGTGGAAGGCCGGCGCGGGAGAGCTCGCGCCGGCGCCTCCGGTCCTCGCTACCCGGGCTGGCTGGCGCTCCCGGCGGTCGGCTGGTACGTCGTCTTCTTCCTCGGGCCGCTCGCGATCATGGCGGTGTACAGCTTCGCCGAGGTCTCGGGCTTCACGGATGTCGCCTTCAACTGGAACCTCGGCAACTACCGCTACCTGTGGGACCCGCTCTACGGCGAGATCTTCTGGCGGACGCTGCAGCTCGCGCTGATCGGCACGGCGGTCACGCTCCTCATCGGCTTCCCGTTCGCCTACTACCTCGCCCGCTACGCGACGCACAAGACGCTGCTGCTCCTGCTCGTCATCGTTCCCTTCTGGACGAGCTTCCTCATCCGCACCTACTCCTGGCTGATCATGCTCGACCCCGAGTTTCCGCCTTTCCGGGCACTCGGGCTCGAGGGTCTCGTCGCGGATGCCGAGCTTCTGTACACGACGAAGGCGATCTACATCGGCGTCGTCTACAACTACCTGCCGCTGATGGTCCTGCCGCTGTACGCGGCGCTCGAACGGATGGACTGGACTCTCGTCGAGGCGGCGCAGGACCTCGGAGACAGCGCGTCCCGTGCGTTCCGGCGGGTGACCCTGCCGCTCGTGCTTCCGGGCGTCGTCGCCGGGTGCCTGCTCGTCTTCATTCCTCTCACCGGCGAGTTCCTCATTCCCTCGATCCTCGGCGGGGACAAGATCTTCTACGTCGGCAACCTCATCGCCCAGCAGTTCGGCGAGGCGCGAGACTGGCCGTTCGGCGCGGCCATCGCGATGGTCGTGATCGGCGGCATGACTCTGGCGCTCCTGCTCTATGCGCGGGTGCTCGGCAAGCAGGAGCAGTTCGGTGGCTAGGAGGCTCCTGCGCGCGCACGCCCTGCTCGTGTACGCCTTCCTGTACGCCCCGATCCTCGTCGTCGTCGTCCTCGCGTTCAACGGCGGCCGCCAGGTTCTCTACTGGGAGGGGTTCTCCACGAAGTGGTTCGAGGCTGCCGTGCGCAACCCCGACATCCGCGACGCCCTCCAGACGAGCCTCGTCGTCGCGTCGCTGAACGCCATCATCGCCTGCGTTCTCGGAACGTTGCTCGCGCTCGCGCTCTCGCGCATGCGTGCCTGGATCCGCGTCCCCATCGACACGCTCGCCTACATGACCCTCGTCACGCCCGAGATCGTCTTCGGCATCGCGGCCCTGATCTTCTTCGTCGAGGCAGGGGCGCTCGTCGGGGTCGAGTCGCCGCTCGGTCTGTGGACGATCCTCGCCGCCCACGTCGTCTTCAACGCGTCGGTCGTCGCGCTGATCGTGCGCGCACGCTTCGTAGGGATGGGGCAGTCGTTCGAGGAGGCGTCGTTCGACCTCGGCGCCGGACCCCTGGCGACGTTCCGCCAGGTGACGCTGCCGCG
>JBOHBD010000085.1:0-5606 GCA_050698195.1 Gaiellaceae bacterium | reverse complement strand
GTCGGCAGCTTCAACTTCTCGCGCTCCGGAGAGCGGAACGCGGAGAACGTGCTGGAGATCCGCGACGCCGACGTGGCCGACCGCCTCGTGTCGTACATCGACGAGCTGCGGGAGCGCTACCCACCGGCAACACCGCCGGGACAGAGCGGCTAGAGGCTTGGTGCGAAATTGGCGCGCAGGCGGGGGCGGCCACGACCTAGCCGGGCGCCGCACTCACGCGTCGTGCGGGCTCGAAGCCTGTGCGACGCGCGAGGGTCGCGATCCGGTGCCGTGTCGTGGCCGTCATCCGTCCCGCGGGAATTTCGCATCAAGCCTCTAGCTCAGCGGCTCGATGACGACCGACGGCGCGGAGCGCCGGACCGGCCCGTGGTAGACCGCCTCGATGTTGTTCCCGTCGGGATCGAGGACGTAGGCCGCGTAGTAGCCGGGGTGGTACTCGCGCTCCCCGGGCGCGCCGTTGTCCTTGCCCCCGGCGGCGATAGCGGCGGCGTAGAAGCGGCGCACGGTCTCCTCGTCCTCGGCCGTGAACGCGAGATGCAGGTGCTCCGTCGGAGGGCCGTCCGCGCTCACGAAGAGCTCGTCCGACCAGAAGAAGCCGCCTCCCCCGTTCAGCTCGAGCCCGAGCGAGCCGAGCGCGGCCTCGTAGAAGCGCCGGCTCCGCTCGAGGTCCCGCACGCGCAGGTGGACGTGGTCGAGCAGCCGGCCGTGGTGGAACTCCATGGTCCGACCATGCCAGCGGGGTAACTCGCAGGGGCCGGGCAGGCCGGCCCCTGTGAGGTGACGAGCAACGAGTGCTAGCCCTTCTTCGGGTTGTGCATCTGGTCTCGCAACGCACCGCCCGGATTGACGCTCGTGTGCAGGTTCACGTAGTAGTTGCGCGGGTTGTCGAGGATGCCCTGGAGGAGCGCCGACGACACCCCGCTGACCATGGTGGTCACATTGCCCGCACCGTCCGTGTCGGCGAAGCTCCCCGCGCCGGAGTCGACGACGATGGGGCCGTTGACGCCCTTCGCGGCCTGGTGGATATGCAGGCCCGTGATGTTCACCGAGTCCGGGAACGAGTAGTTGAAGTAGAAGACGACCTCACCGGAGGTGATCGCTCCGGACGTGTCGCGGGTCAGGTCGAAGGTCACGTGCCCCCCGGCCCTGGCGCGCAGCTTCTTGATCCGCGGCACCTCCTGGCTCGGCTTGAGACTGAGCTTGAAGACGGGTGTCGCCGAGAGCGACGGCTTGCCCTTCTTCGTCGCGGCACCGCCGGCTGCGCTCACCGCGACCAAGGCGGCGACGCCGGCGAGCGCGAGGAGTCCGATCGTGATGCGTTTCATCGATTCCCTCCCTGTACGAGGAACAACACATACGAAAGATGCCCCAGGTGCCGGAAACTTGCGCGGAGCGCTCATCCGTACCGAATGCTTACCGGCACGTCACAAATCGCTCAAGGAAACTCAACGGCTCGGTGGCTGACTTCGGCGCGGAAACGAATCGTCGTCTCGTCCAGGGGAGGGCAGGACAGTGAGACCACTCATCCTCATCGCGGCCGCCGGGGTCGTGACCTTCGTCGCCGCACTCCTCGGCCCCGCCGCGTTCGCGGGCGACAAGCCCCGGGGAGGAGAGCGCGACGTCACGCGCACGGACCTCCGCGGCGTCAACTTCGTCGAGAGCTGCCGCTTCAGCCACTCGGCCCCGGACGACCCGATCGTCTTCCCTGGGAAGCCGGGCGCCTCGCACGACCACACCTTCGTCGGCAACCGCTCGACCAACGCGTTCTCGACGTTCGGATCGCTGCGCTCGGCGGCGACGTCATGTCAGCGAGCCGCCGACACCGCCGGCTACTGGGTGCCGACGCTCTATCACGGAGCGGACGCGATCTTCCCGCAAGGCGCGACGATCTACTACCGGCGCGGCACGCTCGCCGGGGTCACGACGTTCCCGAACAACTTCAGGGTGATCGCGGGCGACGCAACGGCCACGGCCCCGCAGAGCATGCGGGTGACCTTCTGGAGCTGCGGCGTCCTGTCCGGCATCCCCCCGTCGAGCACCGTGCCGACGTGCCCGGAGGGTCGCGGCTCGTTCCTCCGGCTGCACGTTCGCTTCCCGAGCTGCTGGGACGGCAGGAACCTGGACAGCGCCGACCACAAGAGCCACATGGCGTACGCGATCCGCCGGCGCTGCCCGTCGACGCACCCTGTCTCCGTCCCCGCGATCACGCAGATCTACCGCTACCCGACACGCGGTGGCGACGGGTTCTCGCTCGCGTCCGGGAGCCAGTACAGCGCGCACGCCGACTTCCTCAACGCGTGGAGGCCCGGCGCGCTCCGCCGACTCGTGGAGAGCTGCCTGAACGCGCTCGTCCACTGCGGCAGGCTCTGACAGAGCAGACCCGAACGTGCCCGTAGCGGTGCGGGCACGGGCGCGGAGAGGCGCCGGTGGCCGCAGGCCGGCGCCTCGAACCTTCTCGCTAGGCGACCCCTGCGAGCAGGAACGCGCGCGACTCCTTGAGCATCTCGCGCGCGATGACGAGACGCTGGATCTCGTTCGTCCCCTCGTAGATCTGCGTGATCTTGGCGTCGCGCATCATGCGCTCGACCGGATACTCCTTGACGTAGCCGTACCCGCCGAGGATCTGCACGGCCTCGGTTGCGA
Source organism: Gaiellaceae bacterium (assembly GCA_050698195.1). Classification (GTDB taxonomy): domain Bacteria; phylum Actinomycetota; class Thermoleophilia; order Gaiellales; family Gaiellaceae; genus GMQP-bins7. The sequence goes on along the minus strand of JBOHBD010000085.1, from coordinate 2,963 downwards.
CCCACATCGCCGTGTCCGTGCAGTAGAGCTTCGCCATCGCCGAGCCCTTCGTCAGGTCCGCGTCCGGCGCACCGTCGTCGACCATCCGGCCGAAGCGGTAGAGGAGCCCCCGCGCTGCCTCGCAGGCGGTCTCCATGTCCGCGAGCTTCGCGGCGACGAGCTGGTGCTCCGCGATCGGCTTGCCCATCGTCTCGCGCGACCTCGCGTAGTCGAGCGCGTAGTCGGTCGCACCTTGTGCGATTCCGAGCCCCTGTGCCGCGACCCCGGGCCGCGACCGGTCGAGGACGCGCATCGCGATCTTGAAGCCTTCGCCCTCGTCGCCGAGGAGGTTGGCGGCGGGGATGCGGCAGCGCTCGAACACGAGCTCCCCGGTCGTGGAGCCCGAGATCCCCATCTTCGGCTCGAGGCGCGCGACCTCGAACCCGGGTGCGTCAGCCTCGACCAGGAACGCAGAGATGCCGGAGTGGCCCGCGCCGGGGTCGGTCTTGGCGAAGACCGTGTAGAGGCTCGCGACGCCGGCGTTCGTGATGAAGCGCTTCGAGCCGTCGAGGACGTACTCGTCGCCGTCACGTCGAGCGGTCGTCCGTATCGCCGCCGAGTCCGACCCGGACCCGGCTTCGGTCAGCGCGTACGCCACGAGCCACTCACCGGACGCGAGCCGGGGGAGGAACCGCGCCTTCTGCTCCTCGCTCCCCGCGAGCTTGAGCGCAAGCGAGCCGAGCTCCTGCACGGCGAGGATGAGCCCGCTCGTTGCGCAGACCTTCGAGACCTCCTCGATCGCGACGAGCGAGAGCAGCGTGCCCGTGCCCGTGCCGCCGTAGGCTTCGTCGAAGAAGAGGCCGAAGATCTCGTGCTCGCGGAAGAGCGCGACGACGTCCCAGGGGAACTCGTGCGACGCGTCGATCTCGGCCGCCCGGGGCGCGACGCGCTCCCGCGCGAGCGAACGGACGAGCTCGCGAACCTCGAGCTGCTCGTCCGTCAAGGGCTCCCAGGGCACGCGCGGAGTCTAGGTCGCCTGGGGCGCCTGGCAGACGGCTTCGAGGTTGTTGCCGTCGGCGTCGCGCACGAACGCGGCGTAGTAGTTCTCGTGGTAGTGCGTGCGTAACCCGGGCGGGCCGTTGTCCTTCGCGCCCGCTGCGATCGCCGCCTCGTAGAACGCGCCCACCGTCGCGTGGTCGTCGCACTTGAAGGCGACATGAGCGCCCCCGACAGGATCGCGACGGACCACACCGAGATCCATTCCGTTCGCGTCCGCGAACCCCATGAAGTCGCCCACCTCGAATGCGAGTGAGTAGCCGAGGGGTTCCAACGCCTTCGAGTAGAACGTCTTCGCCGCCTCCTGGTCGCTGACGTTGACTGCGGTGTGATCGATCATCTCCCCTCCTCGACCTCCTGGCTAGAGTCGCCGCGCATGATCCTCGATAACGGCGTCGTCCGCACGATGGATCCGTCCCTGCCTGTGGCGCGCGCGCTGGCGATCGCCGGGGAGCGCATCGCAGGAGGAGTGGGGACGCACGAGACGACGTTGCCGACCCCCGAGGTGGTCGACCTCGGCGGCCGTTGCGTCGTCCCGGGCTTCACCGACTCGCACGTGCACTTCCCCACCTGGTCGCTCGGGCAGCGCGATCTGAGCCTCGACGGTGTGTCGACGCTCGCGGAGGCTCTCGAGCGGGTACGCGGCGGCTCGCCCCGGGCGGGCTGGATCCGTGGCCAGGGATGGCGCTCGGCCGCCTGGGAGGAGCAGCCGACCAAGGAGGCGCTGGACGAGGTCACCGGCGAGACACCCGCGGCGTTGTGGGCGAAGGACCTCCACTCCCTGTGGCTCAACTCCGCCGCGCTGGCGCTCGCGGGCGGCGACCTCGACGTCGAAGGCGGCGTCGTCGAGCGCGACGGGAACGAGCCGACCGGCGTCCTCCGGGAGGAGTCGGCGTGGCGCTTTCGCGAGCGCTTTCCCTCCGTCCCGGAAGAGGAGTGGCTCGACGTCACGCGGGCGGGGGTGCGCCTGGCCAACAGCCGAGGAGTCACGGCCGTGCACGACAAGGACGGCTGGATCGGCGCTCCGGAGATCTTCCAGCGCCTACACGAGCGGGAGGTGCTGACCCTCCGGGTCTGGCAGTCGCTCCCGTGGAGGAGGCTCCCCGAGCTCGAGGCACTCGGGCTCCGCTCGCGGTTCGGCGACGAGTTCCTCCGCCTCGGCTACCTGAAGGTCTTCATGGACGGGACGCTCGGCTCCCAGACCGCGTGGATGCTCGACGGCTCGGGCGTGCAGATCACGAACGGGGAGGAGCTCGCGGACATCGTGCGCCGCGCCGCGAGGGCGGGCTGGCCTGTCGGCGTCCACGCGATCGGCGACCGAGCGAACCGCGAGGCGCTCGACGCGTTCGCGGCGACGAAGGACGAGTGGGCGCCGCGCGGTCTACGCCAGCGCGTCGAGCACACGCAGTGCCTCGACCCCGAGGATCTCGAGCGCTTCGCCGAGCTGGGCGTCGCCTGCTCGGTGCAGTTCTCCCACGCACCCTCGGACCGCGACCTCGCCGAGCGCTTCTGGCCGGACCGCCTCGCGGGCGCGTACGCGTTCCGCTCGCTCCTCGAGTCGGGGGCAGTGGTCGCGAACGGCTCCGACGCCCCGATCGAAGAGCTCGACCCGCTCGCCGGAATCCGTGCGGCCGTGGTCCGCACGATCGACGCGCGGCCGGGGTGGCGGATGGACGAAGCCCTCACCGTCGAGCAGGCCCTCCACGCGACGACCGTCGCTCCCGCCTGGGTCGCAGGCGACGAGCGAACACGAGGCAGGCTCGTCCCCGGCCATCTCGCCGACCTCGTCGTCCTCTCCCGTGATCCCGTGGACTGCCCGCCGGAAGAGCTCGAGACGGTGGCGGTCGTCGCGACGATGGTCGGCGGCCGCTGGGTGCACAACCCGCCGCCCTGGGACTGACCGTGCCTCGGATCGCGCGCGAGGAGGG
>JBOHBD010000084.1:0-2928 GCA_050698195.1 Gaiellaceae bacterium | reverse complement strand
GCTCGTCTCATCACGGGTCACGGCTCCGGCCTCGGACGCGAGTCGCTCCTCCCAGAAGTCGAGCGCCTCCGGCATGCCGAGCCGCCAGTCGATCGTGTGGATCATCCCCTCTCCGGCGCGACCCCTCGGTACGCCCGGGTACTCGAAGAACGTGATGTCGCTTCCCGGGCTCCCCTGCTCGTCGGCGTAGAAGAGGTGGTAGACGGTCGGGTCGTCCTGGTTGACGGTCTTCTTCACGAGCCGGAGGCCGAGGACGCGGGTGTAGAAGTCCACGTTCCGAGGCGCGTCGGCCGTGATGCAGGTCACGTGGTGAACGCCGTCCAAGGGCACGATCCCGAGGGTAGACGATCGACCTCGCGCGCCGCGGTCGGCGGAAGTCGGGCCCCAGCCCCAACCCGGCCGTTAGTGTCTCGCTCGTGAAGATCGGGATCGTCGTCCCGTTCTCGTGGTCCTTCTGGGGTGCAGTAGTCGAGCACGCGGAGTCGCAGGCTGCGGCTCTCGAGGATCTGGGCCACGACGTCCGGCTCGTCATGGGCAACGACCCGCCGGGCCAGTTCACGCGGGTGCTGCACCCGCGGGTCGGGCGTCACGGCGATCCCCCGGCGAACGTCATCCCGGTCGGCCGCTCGGTGATCGTGCCGGCGAACGGCTCCCTGCCCAACATCGTGCTCTCGCCGCGCGCCTACTTCCGTATCCAGCGGGCGCTCGAGCGTGAGCGCTTCGACGTCCTCCATCTGCACGAGCCCATGACACCCGCGATCTGCGTCGCGACGCTCGTCATGGCGAGGACGCCGATCGTCGCGACGTTCCACGCGTCCGGCGAGCTCGGCTGGATGAAGCTGGGAAGCCCCATCTGGGGATTCCTGATCGACCGGATCGACTACCGGATCGCCGTCTCGGAGCGCGCGCGAGCCTCGCAGGCCCGCTGGCTACCCGGCTACTACGAGGTGCTCCCGAACGGTGTCCTTGCGCCCGACGACGCGCCCGCGGGCGGACGTGCGCACCGAATCGTCTTCGCCGGGCGGCAGGAGCCGCGCAAGGGCTTGCAGGTGCTTCTCCGGGCCTGGCCCGCGATCCAGCGGCGCAGCGGCCTCCGGCTGACGGTCGCCGGCGCCGATCCGCTCGCCGTCCGGCTCCTGCTCGCACGGCTCGGCGTCTCGGACGACGGCATCGACGTCGTCGGCTTCCTGAGCCAGGACGAGCTGACCGAGACCCTGCTCGGCGCGAAGGCGCTCGTCGCGCCGTCGCTCGGGCGGGAGAGCTTCGGCATGGTCCTGACGCGCGCCTTCGGGTGCGCGCTTCCGGTCGTCGCGTCGGACATCCCGGGGTACCAGGAGGTTCTCGAGCCCGGCGCCTCGGTGGCGATTCCGCCGAACGACCCGGAAGCCCTCGCGGGCGCCGTCTGCGACCTCGTCGACGACGAGCCTCGTCGCGAGACGATGGGAGAGGCGGCGCGAAAGCTCGCCGTCGAGCGCTACTCGTGGCCGCGTATCGCGCGGCGCCTGGAGGCGATCTACGAGCAGGTCACGGGAATCGCGAGCGGCGAGGCGCGCGCGGCGTGACGACGGCGAGGCGGGCCCTGCAGAACGGCTGGGTGCAAACGGCCGCCCTCGTCCTCTCGGTCCTGCTCGCGTTCCTCGTCCTCTGGTGGCGCGGGCCCGATTGGGCCGACGTCTGGGGCGCGTTCCGCTTCGTCGTCTGGAGCTGGATCGTCCTCGCCCTCCTCCTGAACGTCGCCTCCACGCTCTTCCGCGCGCTCTCCTGGTCACTCACGATCTCGCAGGCGCTCCCGGTGCACCAGCACCCGCGTCTGATCCAGGTTCTCTCGGCGTTCGGCGTCGGCCTGTTCGCGAATGCGATCGTGCCCGGGAGGCTCGGGGAGCTCGCACGCGTCGCGACGCTGCGCCGCCACCTCTCGGATGCGCCGCCGGGGACGACGGTGACCCTCGTCGGAACCGTCTTTGCGCACCGCCTCTTCGACCTCGTCCCCGCGACGTTGCTCGTGACCTGGGTGCTGCTGACCGCCGAGGTGCCGCACTGGGCGGTCGTTGCGACGCTGATCGTCGTCGCTGTCGGCTTTGCCCTCTTCACAGTGGCCTGGCTCGGGGCACGCCGCCATCAGCGGCCGGTCGTGAGCGAAGGGGTCGGCACGATCCGGCACCTCCTCGGGATGGCCCGCCAGGGGCTCTCGGTGCTCAAGGCGCCGCTGCCGCTGGCGGGCGCGATCCTGTTCCAGTGCGTCGGCTGGTTCCTGCAGCTGCTCGCCGTCTACGTCGCGATGCAGGCTTTCGGGATCGACGCGCCGCTGCACGCGGCGGGCCTCGTCCTCGTCCTGATGAACGTGGCGACGATCGTTCCGCTCTGGCCGGGGAACGTCGGGCTCGTCCAGGCTGCGGTCGCGCTGCCGCTGCGCAACTATGGCGTCCCCTACGCCACGGGATTCGCATACGGCATCGCACTCCAGGCGATCGAGATGGCCTGCGGGCTCGGCCTCGGGCTCGTCGCGCTCGCCCGCGAGGGCATCTCCGTCGCGATGCTCCGGCGCATGCAGGACGAGGAGGACTCATCTGAGAACGCCGTCGAGGGAGTCGACGAGATGGTCGAGGAGCTCGAACCTGAAGGCGCTCCTCTGCCCCGCTAGCCTCAAGGGCGTCCTCTCGGCGCGGGCGGCAGCCGCCGCGTTGGCGCGCGGAGCCCGCGAGGCGGGGGTGGACGCGATCGAGCTCGCCGTGGCCGACGGTGGGGAAGGGACCTCCGAGGTGCTCGAGGCGGCTCTCGGCGGCGAGTGGGACGAGGCTCGTGTCTCCGACCCGCTCGGCAGGCTCGTGGAGGCACGCTGGCTCGTGCTCCGCGACGGGCGCGCGGTCGTCGAGGCTGCAGCCGCGATCGGGCTCCCGCTCGTGGCGCCCGACGAGCGCGACCCACTCC
>JBOHBD010000083.1:0-4315 GCA_050698195.1 Gaiellaceae bacterium | reverse complement strand
GAGCTGGATGACGTCTCCCGACCAGGCGACGGAGGCCGCCAGGTCTCCGCTCGTCAGCGCCGAGGCGTAGTCGTTTCCCGTAAAGCGGCGGATCTGCCCCGAGTCGACCGCCTCCTGGACGCGGTCGGTCGCACGGCTGAAGACGTCGTCGTCCACCGATGCGGGGTCGTCGCCGTTCGCGAGGATCACGAGGCCGACCGAGTCCGCCATCTCCTGGAGCATCGTCACCTTGCCCTTGAGATTCGGATCCGTGAGCAGCTGGTCGACCGACTCGACGGGGCCCGTGACGTCCTCGTTCCAGGCGATTCCGGTCATGCCGGACTGCCAGGGCAGCGAGTACTCGCGGTCGGGATCGAAGGGCGGGCTCGCCTGGGCGTCGATCAGGTTCTCGATGTTCGGGATGAGGTCCTTGTCGAGCTTCTCCACCCAACCCTCGCCGATGAGCAGGCCGGGGAAGCGGGAGTTGTCGGTGAAGACGAAGATGTCGCGGTCGATGCCCTGGCCCTGAGACAGCGGCCCTTGCACCTTGGCGAAGTAGTCCGCGTTGTCGTTGATCTCCTCGAAGTAGTTGACCGTGATCCCCGTCTCCTCCTTGAACTGGTCGAGGGTCGGCCGTCTCATCGTCTTCTCGTCGACGTCGATGTAGAACGGCCAGTTGGCGAAGTTGAGCACCGTCCGCAGCTCGTCCTCGGTCGCGCCGTCTCCGCCTCCCCCGCAGGCGGCGAGCAGCGACGGGAAGGCGAGCAGCGCGCCGGCTGCCGTGCCGCGACGAAGCAGCTCGTCTCGAGTCATTCTCGGGTTCATGCCCCTACCTCACTTTCCGCTGCCGAAGTCGTCACCTCTTCGGCTGCTTCGACTCCGGCGACGACGAACGTCGCCTCCGGGCTCCAGCTGAGCGTCACGGGCAACCCCCGCCCGGGAATGCGCATGCCGGAGTCGATGTTCTGGGCGAACACCTGGACGGTGCCCGCCGGCGTGCGGACGACGAGCTGCGTCGCGACGCCCAGGTATGCGGTCTCCACGACCGTGCCGTGGAGCTGGTTCTCGCCGCCGCGCGGGCCGATCGTGATCTTCTCCGGGCGAACGCCGGCGGCAACCTGCCCGGACTGGCCGTTCACGCGCGCGCGCACGAGCTCCCCCGTGTCGAGCCGCACCGCGTCGGGCCCCTCGACGATGCCGGGGAGCAGGTTCGAGATCCCGAGGAAGCCGGCGACGAAAGCCGTCGCAGGCCGCTCGTAGAGCTCCTGCGGCGGGCCGAGCTGCTCGATCCGCCCGCGGTTCATGACGGCGATCGCGTCCGCCATCGTCATCGCCTCCTCCTGGTCGTGCGTGACGTGGACGAACGTGATCCCGACCTCGCTCTGGATCCGCTTGAGCTCGAGCTGCATCTGCTTTCGGAGCTTCAGGTCGAGGGCACCGAGCGGCTCGTCGAGCAGGAGCACGCGCGGGTGGTTCACGAGAGCCCGGGCGAGCGCGACTCGCTGCTGCTGGCCGCCCGAGAGCTGCTTCGGCTTGCGCCTGACGAAGCCGGAGAGGCCCACGAGCTCGAGGATCTCGCTCACGCGCCCCGACCGCTGCGCCTTCGGGACGCCTTTCCGCTCGAGCCCGAACGCGACGTTGTTCTCGACCGACATGTGCGGGAAGAGCGCGTAGCTCTGGAAGACGGTGTTGACGTCGCGCCTGTACGGAGGGAGCCCGACGACGTCGCGCTCGCCGAGGAAGATCCGGCCCTCGGTCGGCTCCTCGAATCCACCGATCATCCGCAGCGTCGTCGTCTTGCCGCACCCGGACGGGCCGAGAAGCGCGAAGAAGGAGCCGCGCGGAACCTCGAGGGAGATCCCGTCCACGGCGACGGCGTCGTCGAAGTGCTTCACGACCCCTTCGAGCCGCACGTCTGCGGGGGACTCGACTGTCGTCATTCCGCGAGCTTCACGGCCACGTGCTTGATCCGCGTGTACTCCTCCATCGAGTAGAGCGACATGTCCTTGCCGTAGCCCGACTCCTTGAAGCCGCCGTGTGGCATCTCGGACGCGAGCGGGAAGAGATGCTCGTTGACCCAGACCGTCCCGAACTCGAGACGGCCCGCGACCTTCAGCGCACGGCCGACGTTCTCGCTGAACACCGAGGCGGCGAGCCCGTAGCGGACGCCGTTCGCCATCTCGATCGCGTCGTCGTCCGAGCCGAACGGCTGCACCGTCACGACGGGGCCGAAGACCTCGTCCTGGACGATCTCGGCGTCCTGGCCGACGTCGGTGACGATCGTCGGCGAGACGAAGTAGCCGCGGTCGCCGACGGCCTGGCCGCCGGTGACGATCGTCGCCTTCGCATCCGTCGCGCGCTCGAGGAACCCGAGCACGCGCTGCTGCTGCTCGTGCGAGATGAGGGGCCCCATGTCGACGTCGTCGCCCTCGGCCGGATCCGCGACCTTCATCGCCTCGATCGTCTTCACCGACTCCGAGAGGACGTCGTCGTAGATCTTTTCGTTCACGAGGATCCGCGACGACGCCGTGCAGTCCTGGCCGGAGTTCCAGTAGCCGCCGATCTTGATCGCCTCCGCGACGGTCGCAGGATCGGCGTCGTCGAGGACGACCATCGGCGCCTTGCCGCCCAGCTCGAGGTGGACGCGCTTGAGCGTCTGCGCGGCGTTCGCGGCGATGATCTTGCCCGTCGCGACGTCCCCGGTCAGCGAGACGAGCCGGATCGCCGGGTGCTTGACGAGCGCGTCGCCGACCGGGATGCCGTCACCGGTGACGACCTGGAGGACGCCCGCGGGCAGGAACTCCTGCGCGAGCTCGACGAGCCGAAGCGTGGTCAGAGGCGTCTGCTCGGCGGGCTTGACGATCTGGACGTTCCCCGCCGCGAGCGCCGGCCCGATCTTCCAGATCGCCATCATCAGCGGGTAGTTCCACGGCGTGATCCCGGCGACGATGCCGAGCGGCTCGCGCCTCAGGATCGACGTGTAGCCCTCGACGTACTCGGCCGCGGACTTCCCTTCGAGGTTGCGCGCCGCGCCCGCGAAGAAGCGGAGGTTGTCGGCCGAGAACGGCATCTCGTCGACCGCGATCGCCATCGGCTTGCCCACGTTTCGCGACTCGAGCTGCGAGAGCTCCTCGGCGTTGTCGTCGATCGCGTCGGCGAGCTTCAAGAGAAGCTCCATCCGGTCCTTCGGCGTCTTCCACCGCCACTCGGCCCACGCCTCGGAGGCCGCCTCGACAGCGCGCTCGACGTCCTCCGCCGTGCCGCGCGGGACCTCGGCGATGACCTCGCCGGTCGCCGGATTCAGCACCTCCATCGTCTCGCCGCTCGACGACTCCACCCACTCGCCGCCGATGAACTGCTTGTGCTGGGTTACCGACACGCTCACGGCCCGACCTCCGTCTCGGGGGATGCGGTGAGCGTACAACGTCGCAGCTGCGGTTCGCACGGCGTCGGACCCCTCCACTCAGGTAGAACCGCGCTGCCGTGAGAATCCTCGTCGTCGGGACCGGGGGCGTGGGCGCCGCCTTCGCCGGAATCGCGCGCCGGCGGTCGTTCTTCGAGCACTGTGCCCTCGCCGACTACGACGTGAGCCGCCCGAACGACGTCGTCGCAGGGCTCGACGACGCGCGCTTCTCCGCCCACCGGATCGACGCCTCGAGCCGCGAGGACGTGCTGCGGCTGATCCGCGAGACGCGCGCCGACGCGGTGCTGAACGCGGTCGACCCGGTCTTCGACATGCCGATCTTCGAGGCCTGCCTCGAGGCGAGGGTGACGTACCTCGACATGGCGCTGTCGCTGTCGAAGCCGCATCCGGACGACCCGTACGAGAAGTCGTACGTGAAGCTCGGTGACGAGCAGTTCGACCGCTCCGAAGACTGGCAGGAGCGCGGGCTCCTCGCGCTCGTCGGGATCGGCGTCGAGCCCGGCGCCGCGGACGTGTTCGCGCGGCACGCAGCGGACGAGCTCTTCGCGGAGATCGACGAGATCGGGGTTCGCGACGGCTCGAACCTCGAGGTCGAGGGCTACGACTTCGCGCCCACGTTCTCGATCTGGACGACGATCGAGGAGTGCCTCAACCCGCCGCTCGTCTGGGAGCGCGAGCGCGGGTGGTACACGACGGAGCCGTTCAGCGAACCGGAGATCTTCGACTTCCCGGAGGGCATCGGGCCGGTCGAATGCGTGAACGTGGAGCACGAAGAGGTGCTTCTCGTCCCCCGCTGGATCGACTGCGGGCGCGTCACGTTCAAGTACGGCCTCGGCGACGAGTTCATCGAGGTGCTCCGGACGCTCCACAAGCTCGGCCTGGACCGGACCGACCCCGTCGACGTGAAGGGAC
>JBOHBD010000082.1:0-5257 GCA_050698195.1 Gaiellaceae bacterium | reverse complement strand
GTCGCCGTAGCGGTCGGTCAGCTTCGTCGCCAGCCACACCCCGGCGAGCGACGTCGGCGCCGAGCCGAGGAGCATCCACCCCGCGAGCCGCGCGCGCACGTTGCCCATGCGTCGGTGCTGGACCGCGCCGACCGACTTGAACGCCGCCCCGTGCGCGATGTCGGTCCCGATCGCCGTCGTCGGCGGGATGCCGAAGAGGAAGACGAGGATCGGGGTCATCAGCGACCCCCCGCCCATTCCCGTCATCCCGACGAGGAGGCCGGTCAGGAGGCCGGCGAGGACGAGCTCCCAGTCCACGCTAGTGGGCGCAAGACCGGAATCTGCTAGCGCAGATTCCGGCCGGGCGACGATCCCTGAAGGCGGCTGCTTCGCGGCCGCGGCGCCGGTGTGTCACCCATTGCTCCTCGAGCCTCGGTACGCGTCGATCAGGATCCGCGCGACCTCCGGCCGCGTGAACTCGACCGGTGGAACCTCGCCCTCGCCGAGCATCTCCCGCACCTTCGTCCCCGAGAGGAAGACGCGATCGTCGGGGCCGTGCGGGCACGACTTCGTGCTCGACATCGACCCGCAGACGGTGCACCAGAACGTGTGCTCGAAGAACATCGGCTCGATGTCGAGCTCGTGGGGTGCGAAGTCGTCGAAGATCAGCTGCGCGTCGTAGCTGCCGTAGTAGTCGCCGACGCCCGCATGGTCGCGTCCGACGATGAAGTGCGAGCAGCCGTAGTTCTTGCGGCAGATCGCATGCCAGATCGCCTCGCGCGGGCCCGCGTAGCGCATGGCCGCCGGGAACGCGGAGAGGAGGACCCGGTCTTCGGGGTAGTAGCCCTCGAGCAGGGTCCGGTAGCACTCGACCCGTGTGTCGACGGGCACGTCGTCGGACTTCGTCTCGCCGACGAGCGGATGGACGAGGAGCCCGTCCACCGTCTCGAGGGCGACCTTCGTCAAGTACTCGTGGGCACGGTGGATCGGATTCCGCGTCTGGAAGCCGACGACCCGCTTCCAGCCTCGCTCCGCGAAGATCCTGCGCGTGTCGGCCGGGTCGAGCGCGAGCTCGGGAAAGCGCGGCTGCGGCAGCTCGAAGACGGTCACGCGACCGGAGAGGTAGCGCGGCTTCTGTCCGTACAGGCGCGCGACGCCCGGATGGGCGTCGTCGGTCGTCCGGAAGCAGAGCTCGGCCTCCCGCTCCTTGTCGTAGTCGAACACGTCCTCGACCTCGAGCACGGCGACCGCATTCCCGTCCGGGTCGGCAAGGGCGACACGGTGGCCTGACGGAGCCGACTCGATCGCGAGGCACACCGGGAGCGCCCACGGGAGCCCGCTGACGAGGTGCATGTCTTCCACGACCCGCTCGTAGTCGGCGCGGCCCATGAACCCCTCGAGGGGCGAGAGCGCGCCGGATGCGAGCATCCCCAGGTCGGACAGCTCCCGAGAGCTCAACGGCACCGTCTCGAGCGCGTCGAGGTCGTCCGGCCGCTCGCCCGTCCGGTCGACGAGCCTGCCGCCGTGCGGGGCGATCAGCCGATCCGTGGCCGCAACCGTCACGCCGTCACCTTCGCCGGCACCAGGCCGAGCTCCTCGAGCTTCGCGATCACGGTCGCCGCCGACTCCTCCGGATCGATGCCCTCGGTCTCGATGACGAGCTCGGGGGCGGAGGGCTCCTCGTACGGGTCGTCCACGCCGGTGAATCCCGTGATCTCGCCGGCGAAGGCCTTCGCGTAGAGCCCGTTGACGTCGCGGCGGGCGCACTCCTCGAGCGAGGTCTTCACGTACACCTCGACGAAGGGGCCGTGCTCCTCGACCAGCGCCCGCGCGTTGCGCCTCGCCTGCTCGTAGGGGGAGATCGCGGCGACGATGACGGACCCTCCGTGACGCGTCACCCGGGAGGCGACCCAGCCGAGCCGCTCGATGTGAGCGTCCCGATCCTCCTTCGAGAAGCCGAGTCCCTTCGAGAGGTGCGTCCGCACGGTGTCGCCGTCGAGGTACTCGACGACGAGCCCGCGGCGGTCCAGCTCGGGGCCGACGTGGTGCGCGATCGTCGTCTTTCCGGATCCGGAGAGGCCCGTGAACCAGATCGTGAACCCGCCGCCTCGATCGGTCTCCGACTCGGGGTGCTCGTGCGCGTAGATCAGCGCGGCGGAGCCCATGGTTTCCTCGCGGGCCCCTCCCTTCTCAGAACCAGAGTCCTGACTCATGCCGTCCTTTCCAGTGTCGTCGGTTCGTGGATGCCGCACTCGAGCTTGTCCGAGCCCGCCCAGCGGCCCGCACGCTCCTCTTGGTCGGGGCGCGTAGGGCGCGTGCAGGGAATGCAGCCGATGGAACGGTACCCCGCGTCGTGCAGCGGGTTGTAGGGGATGTCGTTGACCTCGATGTAGGACCAGACCCGCCTCTCGTCCCAGTCGGCGAGCGGGTGGAGCTTGAAGACCTGGTAGCGCTCCGACCACTGCACCTTCGGCGTCTCGGCCCGACTCGGCGACTGGTCGCGGCGGATCCCGGAGATCCACGCGTCGTAGGGTGCGAGCGCCTGCACGAGGGGCTCGACCTTGCGGATGTGGCAGCAGCGGTCGGGATCGCGCTCCCACAGGTTCGCGCCCTCCGCCCGGTGCTGCTCTGCGATCGTGGGAATCTCGGGCTGGATCAGCTTGAGCGCGTAGCGGTCGACCAGTCGGTCGCGTGTCTCGTACGACTCGCGAAAGAAGAGGTGCGTGTCGAGCTCGACGGCGTCCATCCGCAGACCGAGCTCGGCAACCATGTGCACGAGCACCGACGACTGTTTCTGCCACGAGCACGTGAGGCAGAGGCGCGGCCAGAAGAACTGGTGCGCCCAGGCGATCAGGTCCTCGGCCGCCATGGCCTCGAAGTCGAGATCAGGAAGCTGGGGCGGGCTCGACGCTCTGACCGCCAAGCTTCATCGCCCCCCTGTCACGAGTCGGCTCCTGTCTGAAGGAGTGGGCTCGCGGGGGAACCATGGGTTTCCCCGCGTAACAGCACCTCCTTCAGCGTGTCCGCCCGCAGCCCGAGGCGGAGCGTCTCGAGGGCGATCACCTCGTCGGGGGGGATGTTCCCGAGGTTGACCTCGGGCCCGAAGTGCTTGACGAACCAGGCCTGCGAGTCCTTCGTCGGCGTCTCCCAGATCAGGTCGTGGAAGCTGATCGAGTGCTCGATCTCGTCGACGAGGCCCGTCCGCAGCTCACCGGTCGGGCGGTAGATGCCGGCGGTGCCGCCCTCGCGCCCCTCGGCGATGACCTTCCAGGCACCGGCGTCGAGCTCCTCCCGCATCCACTGCACCCACAGGTACGGGGCGATGTTGACCGAGGCGTCCTTCGAGCCGACTTCCGAGAGGACGACGAAGTCCCGGGCGAACTCGGCGATGAGCTCGAGCTTCTGGTCCCGCGGGATCGCGAGCGTCCCGTCGGAGATCTCGACGTGCGACAGGCGGTAGTGCTCGAGCCAGCGCTTGAACTCGTCGATCTTGCGCTGGCCGTAGACCGCCTCGAACAGCGTGCCGCCACAGACGACTGGCGTCGAGAAGGAGCGGTAGAGCGCGATCTTCTTCTCGAGGTTGTTCGTCACGTAGCTCGTGCCCCAGCCGAGCTTGACGATGTCCACGTACTCCCCGGCTGTGTCGAAGAGCCCCTCGATCTCGCGCAGGTTCATGCCCTTGTCGATGACGTGCGTCAGCCCGCGCGAACGCGGCTTTCCCTCGCGCAGCGGAACGTCGAGGAACGCGGTTTCGTCAGAGGCGTGCATAGATGTCCTCCAGCTTCCTTCGGGCGCGCGCCTGCACGTCGCGGTAGAGGGAGCCGCCGTGGGCGTCGATGCCCACCGTCAGCGGGCCGAAGTCCTTCACGCGGAACTTCCACAGGCACTCGGGCATGAGCTCCTCCCAGGCGACCTCCTCGATCTCCTCGATCTGCGTCGTCTCGAGCGCCGCGGCCCCGCCGACGATGGCGAAGTAGACCATGCCGAGTCGCTGCATCGGCTCGATCGCCTCGTCGGGGAAGCCTCCCTTGCCGCAGATCGCGCGAACGCCGTACTGCGAGCCGAGACCCTCCGTGAAGCGCACCATGCGCGCGCTCGTCGTCGTCCCGATGCAGAGCTTCTCGTACGTGCCCGGGCCGATCTTGCGCACGTTCGGCGCGGTGTGGAGGAGAAACGCGCCGCTCAGGTCCATCGGCGGCTCCACCCCCTCGTCGAAGATCCTGATCTGCGTCCGATCGCGGATCCCGACGATGTGCCCTTGGACGACCACCTCGTCCCCCGCGCGCAGCTTCAGGATCTCGCTGGGATCGGCGACCGGGAAGGTGACCTCGTGCGTCGCCATCACGCGTCCCTCTCGTACGCGACGGAGCCGTCCGCGGAGATGTGCGCGGATGCACGGCGAGCGGCCCAGCACTGGTAGTTGACCGCGACCGGGTTCAGCGTCATGTGCGTGTCGGCGTGCTCGACGTGGACCGAGAGAACGGTCACGTCGCCGCCGAGCCCCATCGGCCCCACACCGGTCTCGTTCAAGAGCTCGCGCAGCTCGTCCTCGAGCTCGGCGACGACCGGATCGGGATTGCGCGTGCCGACGGGCCGCGCGATCGCCTCCTTGGCGAGGTGCATCGCGTAATCCGCCGAGCCGCCGATCCCGACGCCCACGATGCCCGGGGGGCAGGGCTTCCCGCCCGCGCCGACGATCGAGTCGAGGACGAACTCCTTGATGCCGCGGACGCCGTCGGCGGGCACGCACATCTTGAGGAAGCTCATGTTCTCGGAGCCCGACCCCTTGGGGACGCACTTGACGTCGAGACCGTCCCGGTCCGGGACGAAGTCCCAGTGGACGATCGGGACGCGGTAGCCCACGTTCTGGCCGGTGCTCTCGCGCGTGAGCGTGTGGACGGTGTTCGAGCGCAGCGGATGCTCGACGGTCGCCCGCTCGGTGCCGTCGTAGAGCGCCTGGTAGATCCGAGCCGGGTGGAGCGGGAAGTGCTCGCCGACCCGGCAGTAGTAGACGGCGATCCCCGTATCCTGACAGACGAGATTCTTCTCGTCGTCGGCGACCTCGACGTTTCTGAGGATCGTCTGCAGCACGCGCTGGCCGGGAACCGACGTCTCTTTTGTTGCCGCGTCGGCCAACGCGTCGCGCAAATCCTGCGGGATGTCCTTGAGGGCCCAGACGTAGAGGTGGGCGGCGGCGTCCTCGACGACCTTCTGCAGATCCGTGGCGACAGCCATCAGCTCCGCGCCTTCTCGGCGGCGGCCTTCCCCGCGCGGCGCC
>JBOHBD010000081.1:0-4274 GCA_050698195.1 Gaiellaceae bacterium | reverse complement strand
GGCCGATTCCGATCGGCTCGAGCTCGAGCTCGTGACCACGGAGCACGGCGCGTCGTGCGAGAACGGCGACGTTCCCGCGATCGGCGTAGATGTTGAGGTAGTCGGGGTAGAGGTGGGCGACCCGGATCCTCACGGGCCCGCTCCGTCCCAGTAGGGTCTGACGAGGCCGCGCTCGGTGAGAGTCGCGCGCAACGCGAGCATCGCGGTGTAGGTCGGGAGGATGACGAGCTCGGTGCCGGCCTCGACCAGCTCGAGTCCACGGTCGAGCGCGTGCTCCAAGGAAGGGACGACCTCGAGCCGCTCGTCGGCCAGCCCACCGTAGACGAGTCGCAGCCCGAGTTCGGCCGCACGCTCGCCACTCGCGATCACCCGTCCGACGTGGGGCAGGAGTGGCTCGAAGTCCACGTCCCAGATCCACGAGACGTCGCGTCCGTCGGCGATGGCGTCGTTCAGCGCGACGACGAGCACGGGCGGGACCCCGGTCTCGAGCGTGCGCAAGGCTTCGTTCGCCGCCGCGGGATTCTTGATCAGCAGCACGACGATCGTCTTCGCACCCACCGCGATTCGCTCGAAGCGTCCGAACGCCGCGCTGAAGCTCTCGAGCCCGCGCCGCACGGCTGCAGGAGACGCGCCGAGCGCAAGCGCGACCGACGATGCGGCAACCGCGTTGTAGACGTTGTAGAGGCCGGGGAGGGAGAGCTCGATCTCGGTGTCGCCGTGCGGCGTCACGAGCCGAAAACGGGACCCCTCGAGGGCCGTGAGCTCGATGTCCCGTGCCGCGACGTCGAGTGGCGGTCGTGCGTGATCACAGGCCGGGCAGCGATAGTCGCCCAGGTGCCCGACGTAGGCGGCCGCATAGGCATAGGGCGCGCCGCAGCGGATGCAGTACTTCGAGTCCGCGGCGTGCTGGAGGGCCGGGCGTGCATGCCGAGGATCGTCGACGCCCCACCGGAGCGCGCGTTCGCGACCTTCGGCGAGGTCTGCGACCACGGGATCGTCCGCGTTCACGACGAGCATCGCCGCGTCGGGAAGGCCGTCCACCGCCCGGCGCCACTTCTCCGCCACGAGCTCGAGCTCTCCGTAGCGGTCGAGCTGATCTCGGAAGAGGTTCGCGAGCGAGACCACGCGTGGCCGGGTTCGAGCGATCGCCTCGGGAAGCGCCCCCTCGTCCACCTCGAAGAGGCCGAGGTCGGCATCGCGCGCCGAGACGAGTGCCGACGCGATCCCCGAGAGGAGGTTCGCGCCGGCGCGGTTCCACGCGAGTCGCTGCTCCGCTCCGAGAATACGTGCAGCCATGGCCGTGGTCGTCGTCTTTCCGTTGGTCGCCGAGACGAGCGCGATACCGGAGGGCAGCTTCCCCGCCAACGCGTCGACCGCCGCAGGGTCGAGCTTCCAGAGGAGCTTCCCGGGAAGCGTCGTACCGCCCCCACGGCCGGCCGCCCGCGAGACCGTCCCGACGGCTCTCGCCGCCAGGGTCTCGAGCTCGAGCCGGACGCCCATCGGCGGCGAGGGTACCCGAGGCCTGGGGGAGGGGACGCTCTGGAGCACTTGCAGATTACACAGAACGCTCTAAGCTTCTTGCAGGAATGGCCCGTTCCCGGAAGCCGCGGCGTGCCAGGCTACGTATCGACGAGGCCGAGCTAGCCGCGTTTCGAGCCGGCCTCCGCCGGCGCTACACCGACGAGGAGATCCTCGAGGAGCTGCGTGCCGCCGCCGCCAGGCTCGGGCGCTCTCCGACGATGCGCGAGTTCGCGCAGGACGAGGAGGCGCGCGTTCACCCGCAGACGGTCATCGAGCATTTCGGGACCTGGAACGCCGCGAAACGCGCGGCCGGGCTCTATCCGCGCCGGTTCCTCACACGCGACGAGCTCTTGGAGCAGCTGCGCGGCCTGGGGGAGGAGCTGGGCCGGACACCGACGGCACGGGACCTCGCGGCACGTGGGCGCTCGCTCCCCTCCACCTCGCTCTACGCCCATACGTTCGGATCGCTCGCCAACGCTCTTCGCGAGGCGGGGTTCGAGGTGCTGCAGGGGGAGGAGCGTCTCGAACGGGCGATCGTCCAGGGAGCCGAGCTGGCACGGACTCTCGGCCGTCTCCCGAAGATGGCCGACTGGGCGGATGCACGCCGCGCCGACCCGTCACTCCTCTCGGAGTGGCAGGTGTACCGGCTGCTGGACGTCCCCCGCGGAGCGTGGACGGCGTTCCAGTACCTCGTCCGCGAGCGGCTGCGGGAGGAAGGGGTCGGTGTCCGTCCCGACGGGAGGCTAGGCGGCGGGTGACGTGAGAGCTGCCAGCCGCTCGAGGCACGACAGCGCCTCGTGCGGCGTGCGCACTGGAGGCAGCGCGTCCTTCGGGCGGTAGCTCCGGTCGGGCCGGAAGCGGCGCTCGCGGACGATCCTCCCGCCGACGACCTGCAGAAGCCGGCCCTCGCGCACCTCACGCACGTCGAGCCGCACCCGGAGAGCGGCCTCGACGATTGCGAGGGCGCGCCGCGTCGAGGCGAAGAAGAGATCGCTCCGTGTCCGGCCGGCCCAGAGCGGCCTCGCGACGCCGCGTGCGAGGAAGAGCGTCTCGGGATCGCGCTCGTCCAGCCACGCGGCCGCCATTGGCCCGCGGAGCTCGCCGAGCGCACGCTTGTCGTGTCGACGCAGCTCCATCAGGGCGAAGATCGCCTCGGAGTCGACGGTCATGTCCGGCTCGTGACGGTCGATCCCGTAGCGCTCGAGCAGCGCGTCGTCGTTCTCGATCAGCCCGTTGTGGATCCCGACGACGGCGCCGTGCCGGATCGGGTGGTTGTTCGCGGCAATCTCCGGATGGCCCTTCGTGTAGTCGCGCACGTGGATCAGCGCCTGGTGGGCTTCGCGCGGGATGGCGATCTCGTCGAGGAGCGCGCTCGCCCCGCCACGGAGCTTCGTGATGCCGATCGTTGCGCAAGCCCCTCGTGACGCGTAGCCGACTGCGTCGGCACCACGCTCCGCGATCCCGGCCAGCAGCGCCTGCGCCGCGAGCGTGCGCTCGACGGGAGAGTCAGGGCTCAGGCTGTATCCGGCTATTCCGCACATGAATCGCTATTCGACCGCGTCGATCGGACGGCACCACGAAAGGTAGACGACGAAAGCACGCACTCGGTTTGCACGACCTCGCATCGGCTTCTCGCTCGGGGGCCGGATCCCTCGTCCCGGAGGCCGTCCCTCAAGCGGGGCAAGCGCTAGGCCGATACATGCGCCGTGGAAGGCAATGCCGCCGAGCATCTGTTCGACCTCGCGGACGACGATTCGAGTGCGGCCTCGGACGAGCCGGCGCCGAGAGAGCGGGCGGAGCTCGCCGGGCCGAGCGCTGACGACCCGCTGAAGCTCTACGTCCGCCAGATCGGTGACGGTCGGCTCCTCACCCCTGGCGAGGAGCGCGAGCTCGCGCGTCGCAAGGACGAAGGCGACGAGGCGGCGAAGAGCAAGCTGATCGAGTCCAACCTGCGGCTCGTGATGTCGATCACGCGTAACTACACGCGCGCCGACGTGCCGCTGCTCGACCTGATCCAGGAGGGCAACCTCGGCCTCATCCGGGCGGTCGAGAAGTTCGACTACAAGCTCGGCTTCAAGCTCTCCACCTACGCGACCTGGTGGATCAAGCAGGCCGTCTCACGGGCGCTGGCCGAGCAGGGACGGACGATCCGTCTGCCGGTGCACGTCGCCGATCAGGTACGCAAGGTCACGAAAGCCCGCCGGATCCTCGGACAGAAGCTGAACCGCGACCCGTCGCTCGACGAGATCGCCCTCGAGATCGGCATCACTCCGGAGCGGGTGCAGGAGCTCCTCGACCTCGTTCAGGATCCCGTCAGCCTCGAGACGCCGATCGGTGACGGTGACTCGAGCGTCGCGGATCTCATCCCGGACCTGAGCGCGAACCAGCCCGAGCTCGAGACCGCGGACCGGGCACGCTCCTCCGAGCTCATGGAGGCGCTCGCGAAGCTGCAGCCGCGCCAGCGCCGCGTCGTGATCGAACGCTTCGGGCTCGACGGCGTCAGGCCGCGGACGCTCGAGGAGGTGGGCGCGAACCTCGGGATCACCCGGGAACGCGTACGCCAGCTCGAGGCCCGTGCCCTGCGCGAGCTCCGGGCGATCGCGCCCGGGCTCGAGCTCTATCTGCGGACGTAGCTTCCTACGTCACGTCGACGGACTGCATCTCGCGCAACCCCGCGAGGCGACGCAGCGACTCGAGCTCGATCTGGCGAACGCGCTCGCGGGTCAAGCCGAGCCGGCGGCCGATCTCCTCGA
>JBOHBD010000080.1:0-6169 GCA_050698195.1 Gaiellaceae bacterium | reverse complement strand
CCGTTGGCAGTGACTGTCGCTCCTGTCAGCGAGGGTGACGGTCTCCCGACAGGTATAATTTCCTGATCGCATTCCATGGATCAGGCCCACATCCGGAACTTCTCGATCATCGCGCACATCGACCATGGGAAATCGACCCTGGCCGACCGCATCCTCGAGCTCACGGAGACGGTGTCGGGGCGCGAGATGCGCGAGCAGCTCCTCGACTCGATGGAGCTCGAGCGCGAGCGCGGGATCACGATCAAGGCTCAGGCGGTCCGCGTCGACTGGCGGGACCATCAGCTGAACCTGATCGACACGCCCGGGCACGTCGACTTCAGCTACGAGGTCTCCCGCTCGCTGCAGGCATGCGAGGGGGCGCTGTTGCTGGTGGACGCGTCGCAGGGCATTCAGGCCCAGACTCTCGCCAACGCGTACCTCGCGCTCGAGAACGAGCTCGAGATCGTTCCGGTCGCGAACAAGATCGACCTGCCGCAGGCCGATGCGGATGCTTCTGCCGCCGAGCTCGCGAAGCTCGTCGGCGAGATGCCCGACCGCGTCGTGCGCATCTCGGCGAAGACCGGTGCAGGCGTCGAGGACGTCCTCGACGCGATCGTCGAGCGAGTTCCCGCTCCGGCGGGCGATCCGGACGCTCCGGCACGGGCGCTCGTCTTCGACTCCTCCTACGACCAGTACCGCGGCGTGGTGGCGTTCGTCCGTGTCGTCGACGGCCGCTTCGAGCCGCGCGAGCCACTGCGCGCGATGGCGCAGGGGACGTCGTTCGAGGCCGAGGAGCTCGGCGTCATGTCGCCCGCGCGACAGCCGGTCGAGTCGCTCGGGGCCGGCGAGGTGGGGTACGTCGTGACCGGCCTCAAGGACGTCTCGCGCCTTCGCGTCGGCGACACGCTCACGTCGCGCCGGCGCCCCGCGACGGAGCCGCTTCCGGGCTACCAGGACGTCAAGCCGATGGTGTTCGCCGGGATCTTCCCGACCGACTCCGACGAGTACCCGGAGCTCAGGGATGCCCTCGAGCGGCTCAAGCTCAACGACGCGTCCCTGTCGTACGAGCCCGAGACCTCGCAGGCGCTCGGCTTCGGCTTCCGCTGCGGGTTCCTCGGCCTCTTGCACATGGAGATCGTGCGGGAACGCCTCGAGCGCGAGTTCGACCTCGATCTCTTGATCACCGCGCCGAACGTGGCCTACCAGGCCACGAAGCGCAGCGGAGAGGTCGTGGAGGTGCACAACCCGGCGGAGATGCCGGCCGAGGCCGAGCTCGTCGAGGAGCCGTACGTCAAGGCGTCGGTGATCGTCCCGAAGGACTACGTCGGCCCCGTTATGGAGCTCGCCAACGAGCGCCGTGGCAGCTTCGACCACCTCGAGTACCTGACCGAGGAGCGCGTCCTTCTCTCGTACGAGCTGCCGCTGGGAGAGATCGTGCTCGACTTCTACGACCAGCTGAAGTCGCGTACTCGGGGCTACGCCAGCTTCGACTACGAGCTGGCGGGGTTCCGGGCCGGCGAGCTCTCCCGGGTCGACATCCTCGTCGCCGGCGAGCAGGTGGATGCGCTGTCGCTGATCGTGCACCGCGATGCGGCGCACGACCGCGGGCGCCAGCTCGTCGAGCGACTGCGACAGGAGATCCCGCGGCAGATGTTCGACGTCCCCGTGCAGGCGGCGATCGGGTCCCGCGTGATCGCGCGAGAGACGATCAAGGCGAAGCGCAAGGACGTGCTCGCGAAGTGCTACGGCGGCGACATCACACGGAAGCGGAAGCTCCTCGAGAAGCAGAAGAAGGGCAAGAAGCGGATGAAGCAGGTGGGCGGGGTGGAGGTTCCGCAGGAGGCGTTCCTCGCCGTCCTCAACCTCGACTCGGAGCGCAGGCGATGAGCGCCGTCCGGCATCTCTACGTCCACCTACCGTTCTGCGCGCACCGGTGCGGGTACTGCGACTTCGTCACGGTCGTGGGCCGGCGCGGGCAGCACGGCACGTACGTGGACGCGCTGCTCGCGGAGCTCGCGCTCGAGCGCCGCGTACTCGCGGAGCCCGTCGAGACGGTCTTCCTCGGCGGAGGGACACCGACGTTCACCGACCCGGCCGAGCTGGCACGGCTGCTGGACGCGCTCCCGTGCGCCGAGGAGCTCACGGTCGAAGCGAACCCGGAGACGGTGACCCCCGAGCTCGCGCGGCTCCTGCGGAAGGGTGGAGCGAATCGTGTCTCGCTCGGCGCGCAGAGCTTCCGGCCGCACCTGCTCTCCGTGCTCGAGCGAGGCGCCGGTCCCGACGACGTCCGACGGGCCGTGCACATTCTCCGTGATACCGGATTCGACAACATCTCGCTCGACCTCATCTACGGCATCCCGGGCCAGAGCTCCGCCGACCTCGAGGAGGACCTCGCCGAGGCGCTGGCGCTTCGGCCGGAGCACCTCTCCTGCTACGAGCTCGAGGCGAAGCCCGGTACGCGCTTCACCCACGCGCACGGAGCCGAGCTCGCGCACCAGGCCGAGGCGATGGAGGGCTACTTCGAGCGAGTCGTCGACACGCTGACGTCCGACGGGTACCGCTGGTACGAGACCGCGAACTTCTGCCTTCACTCGGACCGGGCCGGAGGGCGTGATCTCCGCGCGCGGCACAATCTCGCCTACTGGCGGAGTCGCGACTACCTGGGCATCGGGGTCGGGGCGGTGTCGACGCTGTCCGGAGTGCGCCGGCGCAACCTCCCCGGTCTCGGTCGGTACCTCGCGGCGTTGGCGAGCGGCGAGCGTCCCCCACGCGAGCTCGAGCCCCTCGACGGCGCGACCTGCGCACGGGAGCGGCTGCTGCTCGGGCTCCGGCTCGACGAGCCCGTCCGGATGGCCTCCGTCGCCGGCGCGGTGGACCGTGACGCTGCACGGCGGCTGATCGCCGGCGGGTTCCTCGAGGTCTCCTCCGATGCCCAGGGCGAGACGTTGTCACTCACGCCGCGTGGCCGCTTCCTCGGCGGCGGCGTGACGGCCGAGCTCATGGAGCTCGAGTCCGTCTAGGGGAAGAACCCGCCCGCGCTCACTCGACGAGCACGGCGACGCACGGCTGGAAGCTTGCTTCGGGGTTGCAGAGGACTCCCGATCCACCGGTCGTGAACGGACTGGGTACGACGTCCTTCACGAAGTGCCCCCAAACCCAGGTCGTGTTTCGCGAGAAGTCGATGTCCGGCGGCGGCTCGTTTCCGTTGCCGTTCATGAGGTCGCCGTCGTTGCCGTCGATGCACGGGTCGTCGGGTGCGCCTCCCTGCCAGCCGCCGTTCGAGGTTCGGCCGTAGCCGGTCACGTAGAAGTTCCCGAATCCGACGACCGCGTAGACCTCGTTCCCGGGCCCGGTGAACGAGTCGTAGGTCGTGAAGAACAGCGTGACGAGACGTGGGTCCTGGCTGAGCAGCGTGTTGCCCTTGGGCGTGCCCGCCGGTATTCCCGTCCCGTCCCAGGCGAAGGTGTAGTCGTCGATGAAGTTGTTGTCGCGGTGCCAGTAGTTCCGGCCCTTCGTCCAGGGAGGGTTGGATCCGGCCGGCGGGGGGTATCCCGCCGTGTTCTCGGTCGGGCAGGTGGGGTTGTTCGCCTTTCCGAAGATCCGCTCGTTGAAGCCCTGCACGATCTGGTTCGCGGCCGCCGTGGTCTGGGTCAGCACGCATTTGAACGGAGGCCACTCGGCGAACGGGTCCGCCTTCGGCACCGTGAAGAACCCGGCCGTTCCCGGGCAGATCGGCGTCGTGTCGAACTTGTTCGCCGCATAGGAGGGCCATTGGCATCCCGTGACCACCTCGTCCTTGAGGTTGGGGAGGTTCGGGTCGCAGTCGATGAGCGCACGCTGGCTCGCACCGCTCCCGAGGTTGAGGGCGATCGGCGGCTCGTCCTGGTCTCGGGCGAGGCCACCGGACAGGCCCATCTCGGCGACGTATTCCCGGCACGCACCCGCAGGCTGGCTCGCCGAATCCTCGCCCGTGACGGGGTCGTGTCCGATGATAACGTCACCGAACGCCGTCAGGTCGCAGTCGTCCTGGTCCACCGTCAGCCGCAGCCACCTGAGCGGTCCCGTGCGGTCGATGTCGCCCATGAACGACCGCTGAATCGGCGCAGCCAGAATCTCCAGGTCCGTGGGCGGAACGCTCGTCCCGAAGACTCCGTCCCCCGTGTAGAACCACCGGCAGTTGGGGTTGAAGCCCGAGCCGGTGCAGTTCAGGTTGCTGTGGTTGACCGCGTTGCGGAGCATGACCTCGATGGCGACAGCGTTCCCCCGCGAGTTTGCGGGGATGGGGAGGTGCGGAGAGACTGGGTTTCCCTGCGTCGAGAACGTGAACGTGGGCCCGCCGCCACCGCCGCTCTGGAGATCGCAGCTGGCGCCGTAGTCGCAGAACGACGTGCCGTCGGCGCGGACGAGCCGGTAGCGAACCTGCACGTCCGACGCGCGCAGGGGCCCTTGGATGTCCGGGCCAGGGGGATTCGGGTAGATGCCCTCGAGTGCGCCGACGTCGACTGCGACGTTCAGGCGCACGGTGCACGCGTTCGGCGAGGAGTTGAAGTAAGGGGCGCAACCGAAGGAGGGGCTGTCGACATAGGCCGTCCGAAGCTGCGGAGGGCCGGTCCCGGCATCGGCGTTCCCGTAGCCGCGGATGAAGTGCACGCCCGAACGAACCGTCTGTGCGGTGCCGTCTCCATCGGTGTCGTAGCACTTCACCGCGCCGCTCGCCTGTCGACAGAACGTGTCCACCGGCTGGCCCGTCCACCCGGAAGCCTCGAGGCACGGCTGAACGGCTGGCGGAGTCCCCGCTCCGCATCGGGGGCGGAAGCTCGTCGCGACGACGACGCCGGTGCTGCCGGCGACGTTGAAGCTCGCCCACGTGCCGCTCGGGTCGGTGGCGGAAGGCTCGGTCGTCCACTGGCCCAGCCCGGGTGGCATCCCGAGAATGCAGCCGGGCGAGAACGGGGTGCACACCTCGCGGAAGTACCTGACGTCCAGGATCGACCCGTTCGACTCGTCGTAGAAGACGGCCGCCGCGCTGAGCGGCTGCGGCAGTCGCACCGCGATGGGGAGAAGGCCGGTGAGTCCCTCCACCTCCTGGATCTCGACACGGGCCTTTCGCTTGATGTCCGGGAAGAAGGGCAGCCACCCGAAGAGCGGGCTGTTGTTCGCCTCCGTGGCCTTGACGTCGAGCGTCTTCGCTTGGCAGATCGAGGAATTCAGCGGGCTCGTCCGATCGGCGGGCGTCACGCCGGCGTCGTCGTCCCACCAATCGAGTCCGTTCAGGACGACGTGGATCTGCGAGCCAGGGGTGCCTCCGACCTGCGGGTTGAACGTCGTCCCGGTGAACGAGCTGCCGTCGGCCTGCATGTGCTCGCCGACGTACAGCCGGGCCTGGGCCTCGATGTTCGTGTCGATGTCGGACCCGCACGGGAAGCCCCACGCCCCGCCGCCGGCAAAGGCGGCAGCGTCGACCTTGGTCTGTAGGTGCTTTCGATGCACCCACCAGTTCCCGACGTCGACGACGACGACTCCGATGAGCAGGATGAGGGGAAGCAAGAGCGCGAGGAAAACCGTCACGAATCCGCGCTGGCGCGTGGCTTCACGTCCGGAGTTCGGGTGGCGTTCTCTGGTGCCCGGCGCAGCGGGCAACGAATGGATCCGCATCTCGGAAATCGGCCGCACGCCCCCTTCCCCCAGAGTCCTTCTCCCTCGCTGATTATCTGCCGTTCTGCTCCATTGTCAAAGCCCCCGAGCGCGATAGGCGCCGGCGGGCACCGCCGCTACCATCGGAGACGGATGCCGCTTTCTGCCCGCAAACGCGAGATTCTCCGCCGTGTCGTGGAGGAGTACGTCGCCACCGGCCAGCCCGTCGGCTCGCGTGCGCTCGTCGAGCGCTCGAGCATGCAGGTGTCGTCGTCGACGGTGCGCAGCGAGCTCGCCGAGCTCGAGTCGCTCGGCCTCCTGACGCACCCGCACACCTCTGCGGGGCGGATGCCGACCGAGAGCGGCTACCGCCTCTATGCCGAAGAGCTGGTGGAGACGATGGAGGGGCGGCCGGACGGGCTCGGCGTCGACCTCGGCACCATGCGGGACGAGATCGCGGGCGCCCTGCGGACGACGACCGAGATGCTCTCGCGCGCGACGAGGCTCCTCGCGCTCGTGTCCGCACCGTCGCTCGAGACGGCGTCGATCCGCCACG
>JBOHBD010000079.1:0-5352 GCA_050698195.1 Gaiellaceae bacterium | reverse complement strand
TGAGAATCCCGATCATCAGGACGACGAAGAGCTTGCGACCGGTGAAGCGGTACTTCGCGAGCGCCACGGCCGCCAGGAACGCCAGGACGATCGACAGCACGACTGTCGTGCCGACGATGACGAGGCTGTTCTTGACCGCGTCCCAGAAGCCGGGATGCAGCTCCGGGTCGATCGCGTCCCGGAAGTGCTGCAACGTCGGGCTCGCGGAGAACCACGTCGGCGTGAAGCTCGTGATCTCTGCATCCGGCTTGAACGACGTCGAGACCATCCAGAAGACGGGGAAGACCATGACCGCGAAGACGGAGAGCCCGACGACGTTCCACGCCGTTCGGCGGATCCGGCGCCGCCTCTCCCGGCGCACGAGCGCCGACCGCCGGCCGACGGACGCAGGCTCGACCGGGGTGGGTGCGATCTCGGTCGCGGTGCTCATCCGGCCTCCTCCGTTCGCACCATCCGGCTGACGTAGACGACGCTCATCGCGACCACCATCACCACCATCAGGAGGGAGATCGCGGCCCCGCGACCGAAGTCCGAGTGCGCGTATCCCTCGATGAACACGTACACGCCCATGAGGTAGTTCGTGGAGTCGAGGTGCGACGCACCGATCAGCAGGTACGGCTGCGTGAACACCCCGAAGTCCCAGATGATCGAGAGGCTCGTGAGGATCAGCAGGATCGGCTTCAGGATCGGGAAGGTCACGTCGCGGAAGACCCGCCACGGCCCTGCGCCGTCGATCTCGGCCGCCTCGACGAGCTCGCGTGGAACCTGGGCCAGGCCGGCGTAGACCGTGATCGTGACGAACGGGATCGCTCCCCACACGACGAGCAGCGTCACCATCGCGAGCTTCGAGAACGTCGTCGCGTACCAGTCGTGCTGAGAGTAGTCGCCGAAGCCGACCTGCGAGAGGATGTAGTTGAGGATGCCGTTCTGGAAGTTCGTCATCCAGTACCACACCTGGACCGCGACGACCGGAGGCATCGCCCAGACCAGCACGAGACCGCCGGTCAGAAGCACGCGGACCCAGGTCGAGACCTGAACGAGCAGGAGCGCGATCAGCGTTCCCAGCACGATCGTCAACCCGACGTTGACGACCGTGAAGATCACAGTTCGGACGAGCGTGTCCCAGAAGATCGAGTCCCGGAGGACGGACTCGTAGTTGTCGAACCCGACCCAGGACCCCTTGCGCTGGATGAGCTCCGCGAGCCCGTACTGCTGGAAGGAGAGCGTGACGAGCTTGTAGAGCGGATACCCGAGAACGGCGCCGATCACGGCGACCACGGGGAGGATGAGGAGGTACGGCACCGAGCCGCGAAGGACGCGGCTCGGGGTGGGCGGGCGGCGCCGCCGAGACCGGCTGGTTCCGGCCCCGGCGGCAACCGCCGCTTCGTCGGGGACCTGGCTACTCGTCAACGAGATCCATGTCCCGGTCGGATTGCTACCTCTGGTTCAGCGTGAAGGTGATGTTGTCGCTCGCGACCTCGGCCGCCTGCTTGACGGTGCTCTTCGAGGTGAGGATCCGGGCGAGCATGGTGCGGAGGATGTTCCCATTCTCCACGTTCACCCAGTGCTTCGCCGTCGGCACGAACCAGCTCCGGCGGGCGGCTCGCTCGTTGACGCTCGACCCGAGGAGGCTCGTCGTGTTCGGGATGTTGCCCTTCGCGCGCAGGGCGGTCATCGACGCGTTGTCCGTGAAGGCTCTGATCCAGGCCGCCGCCATGTCCTTGTCCCCGCCGACCGGGACGGCGAGGTCGGAGCCTCCGAGGAAGCCCGGGATCGGCTGGCCCTTGGTCCGGCTCGGCATCACGAACTGCGCCGTCGACCCCTTGTGGTTGCCGACGCAGCAGCTGAACCATCCCGGTCCGACCATTGCCGCAGCGTTCCCCTGCGCGTAGACGTCATACGGGTTGGGGCGCGTCTCGTCGGTGGTCTTCGACGCCCGCGAGGCCGCGTTGTAGAAGCGCTTGAACGCATTCAGCCCCGCGATCGCGGCCGGCCGGTCGAGCGTGCCGATCCACTTGCCCTTGCTCGTGATCGCGATCCTCCCGCCGTAGTCGTAGACGAAGCTCATCGCGACGTACCAATCCGTGCCGGCGATGTAGACCGGCGAGAAGCTCTTGGCCTTGTTCCTCGCGCCGAGCTTCCTGGCGGCGGCCGTGAACTCGGCGATGCTCGCAGGAAGCTTCCTGATCCCGGCCTGCCGGAAGAGGTCGGTTCGATAGGTCACGACGCGTGACCCGGCGTAGTAGGGGACGCCGTACAACTTGCCTCCGTACCGGCCCGACGCCGCCAGCCCCTCGAGCCACGTGCTCGAGTTCGGGAACGACGCCTTGTCGGACGACAGGTCCTGGAACGCCCCTGCCGCCATGTACTTCGTCATCTCGGTGTTCCCCATCTCGATGACGTCCGGCGCGTTCGAACCCGCCAGCGTGGCGTCGAACTTCTGCAGGTGCGTGCCCCATGTCTGGTACTGCACGTCGACGTCCCAGCCCGGGTTCTGACTCTTGAACTGCGCGTTGGCGGCGGCGACAACCTCGGGCCACCCGGACTGCGCGTCGACTTGGAGCCAGACCGTAAGGGTGTTGGCGGCACTGCCGCCAGAAGCGCCGCCCGCTCCTACGGCCGCGACTGCAAGCGCGGCCACGAGCGCGACGGCAGCGAAATGACGTACGTTCATGCGCATCTCCCGCGGCGACTGGACGACCCTCGATCTACGCTCTCCCCCGCCTGGCAGTGTGCTCCCGGGTCGCCCAAGTGGTTTATACCAATCTGCCATCAGCGGGAGGCTCCCACATCTGGCACGTTCTGTCAAGACCTAGCGAGCGCCTGCCGTGTGGGGACAACGCCGCTCGCACAAGGGAAAACATCCACAACAGACGCACTGGCAGTCAAGCTCCTTGTGGTACTAACCACGACGCGACACGACGGGTCCCTCAGTTGAAGCGCCCGTCGACCCGAACGCGCTGACGGACCGGCCGCCGGCGCTCGACCTGCGGGCGACCGAGCGCGGTCACGAGCCGATAGCGATCGCCGCGGTAGATCGACTCGACGAACTCCACGATCTCGCCCGCCTCCGCGTGCGTCACGCGCTCGAAGCGGAACGCGGGCGAGTGGAGCGGGACGCCGAGCGCGTCGGACTCCTCCTCGTCCGTCACCGTCGGCTCGATCGTCTGCGTGCCTCCGACGATGACGATCCCGTAGCGATCGCGGAGAAGCTCGTAGAACGACCGCTCCTCGAGATCTCGTGCCGTCAGGCCGGGAACGTGGCTCTCCCGCACGTGCAGCGTCTCCATCGCCATGCTCTCGCCGTCCGCGAGACGCAGACGGACGGCGACGACGACGGGCTCCGACGGCGAGACGTGCAGCAAGCGGCCGAGACGGGCCCCCGCCGGAGCCACCCGCAGCTCGAGCGTCCGGCTGGAAGGACGCATCCCCCGGCGCTGCATGTCGTCGGTGAACGACGTCATGGTCAGCTCCTGGGCGATCTTCGGCTCGCTCACGAACGTACCCGCGCCTCGACGCTTGACGAGGTACCCCTCGCGCGCGAGGTCGTCGAGGGCGGCGCGGACGGTCAGCCGTGAGACGCCGAGATCGGTGCTGAGCTGGCGCTCGGACGGGATCGCATCGCCGACGTCGAGCTGCTCGATGAGGTCGAGCACGAGGTCTCGTGTCTGGCTTTGCTTCGTCACGAAGGAACCAATCCTAGCCGACGTGGCCGGGTGGTCAATACCACGATGCGATCGCGCCGCCTCAGGGACCGATCGGAACCGGATCGTGGAGCTGCTGCGCCCCGTGCTCGAGCAGGGTCGCTCCCGTGTCCGGGTCGAAGAAGTGGAACCGCGACGGATCGACCGCGAGTCGGAGCGAGCCGCCGACCCGCGCGGTCGTCCTCGGGTCGACCCGCGCGTTCAGGAGAGCGTTCTCGTTGACGACGAGCTGCACGTCCTTCCCTCCGTCCGCATCCAACACCTCGCGCGTGATCGTGGGAGCTTCGACGTGGAAGAAGACGTGCGCGTCGGACCCGAGCTCCTCGAGCACGACGACCTCCACGTCGATGGTCGGCAGGTCCGGCATGGCGAAGGCGGCGTCGTCGAAGCTCTCGGGCCTCATGCCGAGGACGACGCGTGCTGGGCCGCCGGCCGGGCGGCGCCACGGATCGAGCGGCACCCGGTACTCGCCGAAGATCGCCTCGTCGCCGTCGATCGTCGCGTCCACGAGGTTCATCGCAGGCGACCCGATGAAGCCGGCGACGAAGACGTTGCGTGGCTGCTCGTACAGCCGTTGCGGGGCGTCGACCTGGAAGATCCTCCCGTCCTTCATCACCGCGACCCGCTGCCCCAGCGTCATCGCCTCGACCTGATCGTGGGTCACGTAGACCGTGGTGACTGCGAGCTTGCGGTGCAGCTGGGTCAGCGACGCCCGCATGCCGACCCGGAGCTTCGCATCGAGATTCGACAGCGGCTCGTCCATGAGGAAGGCCTTCGGCTGGCGCACGATCGCGCGGCCCATCGCGACACGCTGACGCTGTCCGCCCGAAAGCTGAGCCGGCCGTCGTTCGAGCAGGTCCGAGAGACCGAGCATGTGCGCGACCTCGTCCACGCGCCGGCGGATCTCGGCCTTGGGCGTCCGCCGGACCTTGAGGCCGTAGCCGAGGTTCTGCCGCACGCTCATGTGCGGGTACAGGGCGTAGCTCTGGAAGACCATCGCCACGTCGCGGTGCCTGGGCACGAGGTCTGTCACGTCGCGTCCGTCGATCGAGATCGAGCCGCTCGTCACCTCCTCGAGGCCCGCGAGCGCGCGAAGAAGGGTCGACTTCCCGCATCCGGACGGGCCGACGAGTGCGATGAACTCACCGTCCGCGATCTGCAGCGAGACGTCGTCGAGCGCCCGTACGTCGCCCGGGAAGACCTTCGTGACGTTCCTGAGCTCGATCTCGGCCATTGTCGGAGGCTATACCGATACCACATTCTCGCGAAATTGGTATTGACCACCGCTGCGATCCGTGCATAGACTCGGTTCATGACGGAGCTCGGCGATCCCGCGCGCACCGACGACACCGGTCTCGATCGTCTGACGACCGAGGCGGGAAGCGAGCCGGGCGCCGACTACGACCTGCGCCCGACCCTCGAGCTCGTCGAGCTGATGAACGCGGAAGACACGACCGTGCCTGCCGCGGTAAGCGAAGCCGCAGGGGCGATCGCTGCGACGGTGGACGCGATCGCCGAGGGCCTGCAGCGCGGCGGCCGTTTGATCTACGTCGGCGCCGGGTCGTCCGGCCGCATCGCGGCGCTCGACGCATCCGAATGCGAGTCGACCTTCTCCGCTCCCCCCGGGAAGGTCGTCTCGCTCCTCGCC
>JBOHBD010000078.1:0-7771 GCA_050698195.1 Gaiellaceae bacterium | reverse complement strand
GACGACCTGCCGAGGACGTCGTCGACGGTCTCGCCGGCCTCGTCCCACGAGCCGGCGTGGTACAGCTCGATCGCTCGCTCGCCGCGCAGCCACCTCTGCGAGCCGACCAGCCCGAATCGTTCCGCCTCCCGGATCCCCTCGTCGAGAACCTGGGCCGAGCGGACGAGATCGCCGTGCTCGAACATCGCGTCGTGGAGAAGCCCGAGGCCTCTGATGAGCTGCCAGGATCGCTGCACGCGTGCGTACGCGATTCCCTGCTCGAGCTCGGCGACGCTCGCGCTCCAGTCGCCGACGTGCTTGCGCGCCGCCCCGCGGTTCAGGAGCGCGCTGGTACGCGCCTCGACCGCTTCCGTCTCCTCGGCGATCTCGAGCGCCGTCTCCGCGACGGCGATCGCCTCCTCGAAGGCCTCGCTCAGCATGTAGCGGCCTGATTGGGCTGCGAGGACCTCCGCCTTCGTGCGCGACGCCGGCGCGTGCTCGAGAAGTGCAACCGCACGGTCGAGCCGCTCGTCCGCAGCCCCGGTGTCGCCGTGGCGCCAGGCGAGCGCGCTCAGGAGCCACTCCGCCTCCGCAGCGCCTTCGACGTCGCCCGCTGCGACCAACAGCTCCCGGGCCTCCTCGAGGACGTCCTCCCCGGTGTCGTCGGCGAAAGACGTCGCCCGGCCGAGTGCCAGAAGAAGGTACGCGCGCTCCGCGTCGCCGACCGGCCAGAGCTCGTAGGCCGCGCGGTAGAAGCGAACCGCCGCGGGAAACGCGTGCAACCGCCTCGCGCGGTCGCCGGCGTGACGTAGCGCTTGGCGGGCCCGCTCCTCGAACGCGGCTGTGGGCACACCAGCCGCCCGGGAGAGCTCGAGCGCGGCACTGTAGTGGTAGGCGACCAGATCCGCGTGATCGTCGATGCGCCCGAGCGACTCGATCCAACCGGCGGCCAGCTCGTGCTTGCTCGCCCGGTCGGCGCGGGGGAGCTGCCCGTAGCCGACATCCCGGATAAGCGCGTGGAGGAACACGTACTGCTGCGGCCCCATGGCCGAGCGACGTTCGCGCCGCACGAACTCCTTGCGCTCGAGCGCTCGGAGTCGTTCCTCCAGCTCCGCGCGCGGCGAGCCCGTGAGCGCGACCAGCGCCTCGGTCCAGAACACCTTGCCGAGGACCGCAGCGACCTGGAGGAGCGACTTCTCCGCGCCCGGGAGCGCGTCGATACGGCCGGCGACGATCGCCTGGAGCGTCTCCGGAACGTCGACGTCTCCGTCGTCGAGCGCGTGCATTCGGGTGAACTCTTCGGCGTAGAGCGGATTGCCTCCCGCGTGTGTGAGGAGCTCGGCCTGCGTCTCGGCCGGGAGGACCGAACGGTCCAGGAGCGACGCGACCAGCCGCGCGGTATCCGCGTCCGAGAGCGGGGCGAGCGAGAGCGTGACCGAGTTGCGCTTGCCACCGCCCCAGCCCGGGCGCCGCTCGAGGAGCTCGGGGCGGGCCGTTCCCACGACGAGCAGAGGGACGTCGCGCACCCAGTCGACGACGTCGTCCACGAAGTCGAGCAGGCCCTCGTCCGCCCAGTGCAGGTCTTCGAAGACGAGCACCGCGGGACGTGTCTCCGCGAGCGCCTCGAGGAACCGCCTGCGCGCTGCCGACGCCTCCTCACGCTGCTCGCCGCCTGAGCTCCCCTCCGCCGTGAGCCCGACGAGCGGCTGCAAGTGCCGCTCGACCCACTCGGCCTCCCGCTCGTCGGTGAGCAGGTCGGAGACCGCGAGGCGGAGCTTGCTCGAAGCCTCCTCCGTGTCGTCGGTCTCGAGGATGCCCGCCTGACTCTTCACCATCTCGCCGAGCGCCCAGAACGCGACGCCCTCGCCGTAGGGAAGGGACCGCCCCTGCCGCCAGGTGATCAGGTCGGCGTCCGCTTCCACGAGCTGCGACAGCTCGTAGACCAGCCGGCTCTTTCCGATCCCCGGCACGCCGACGAGCGTGACGAGCTGAGGCTGCTGCTCCGCTCGCACGCGGGCGAGCGCGTCGGCGAGGACGTCGAGCTCGCGCTCGCGGCCGACGAGCGCCGCCCGCCCCGCTCCACCGACGTCGACCCCGAGTCCCGACCGCCGTCGCGCGGCCACCCAGGCGGTGAGAGGCTCAGACTTCCCCTTAGCGGCCACCGGCTCCGCTTCGACGTACTCGATGGCCCGCCCGGTCACGCGGTACGTCGACTCGCCGACGAGGATCCGGCCTGCAGGCGCCGCCGACTGCAGACGCGCGGCCGTGTTCATGACGTCGCCGGCAACCATGGCCTCGCCGAGCTCGGGACGGGCACCGACGGTGACGAGCGCCTCTCCGGTGTGGACTCCGACCCGCACCTCGAGCTCGAGACGAGCGTCCGCCTCGTTCAGCTCGGCGATCGCCTCCTGGATCGCGAGCGCGGACCGCACGGCCCGCTCCGGGTCGTCCTCGTGGGACACGGGAGCGCCGAAGACGCCCACCACCGCGTCGCCGATGAACTTCTCCACCGTGCCACCGTGGCGCTCGAGCTCGCGGCGCAGACGGTCATGGTAGGGAGCCAGGATCGCTCGCACGTCTTCGGGATCGAGCCGCTCGGCGCGAGCGGTCGAGCCGACGAGATCTGCGAAGACGACGGTGACGACCTTCCGCTCCTCGCGGACGGCCGACGCCGCAGCGTCGAGGTCGAGGCCACAGTCGCCGCAGAAGCGGACGTCGTCGGGATTCTCCCGCCCGCAGCGGGGACAGGCACGCACGCAGCGAGTCTACGACGCGGCGGCGAGGATCTCGTCCGTCTCGCCCAGGTACGCGGTCGCGCCCACCCTGCGATAGAAGGCACGCGCCCGGTCGAGCTGCGCCTCGGCCTCCGCGAGCCGGCCGTCGCCGGCCAGCGCGCGTGCCGCACTGACACGAAGCCCGGCCTGCAGCGGCTGCTCGCCCATCGTGTCGAGCGTGTCGGCGGCGAGGACGAATTCACGTGCGACGAGGGCGCGGCAGACGTCGCGCCAGGGAGAGTCAGGCATCCGTTCGACGATCTCGGCTACGAGGTCGGCCCGATCGTTGTCGACGAGCTCGAGCGCGAGTTCGATGTGCCACTCCTGGACATCGCCGACCGACTCGCTGGCCCTGAGCGCCGCCACGACCTCCTCCAGGGCCTCCGCGCCCTCGTCCGGAAGACCGCGCCGTCGCAGGAGCCGGGCGTACGAGACGAGCATGGGCCACAGCGCCTGCGCATCCTCCACTCCGCGTGCGTGCTCGACAGCGGCGCGCATCTCTACCAGAGCCGGCTGGACGTCGCCGCGGGCGTCGAGCACGGATGCCTGAACCATCCGGGCCCCATGCTCCATGTAGCGGAAGCGCTCCGGCGCACCGAGAAGGGAGTCCACCAGCTCGAGCGCTTCGGTCCACTCCCCGAGCGAGTACAGCATGCTCGCCTGATTACCTCGCTGGAACCAGGCGCCCTGCTCGTCTCCTTCGAGCTCCTGCAAGCGCAGCGCGTGCCGACTGACGCGCATCGTCTCTCGCAGATCGCCGAGCATGCTCCAGGCCGTAGCAAGGTTGTTCAGCCCTCGCCCGGCGACTCGACCTCTGCTCCCCACGAGAGCGACCGCTTCCTCGAGGACCTGGATTCCGTCGCGGTCCCCGAGGCTGACCCGGCAGACACCCCGCGTGACGAGCGCGTCCGCTTCGACCTCGACGTCTCCGAGCTCGCGTGCGATCGCAATCGAGGCGTCGGCGTGCTCGATCGCCGTGTGGTACCGGTAGTCGAGCATCTCACGCCGCGCTCGTTCCGCGAGGACGAGTGCCTTCGCTCTCGAGGACGGCCTCGTCTCGACGAGCTCGGCGGCCCGATCGACCCACGAGGCCGAGGCCGGCGCTCCGCCCCCGTACCAGCCGACGCGACCGGCCTCGACCGCCGCCTCGGCCGCGCGCTCGACTTCGCCCCTCGCCTCGAACGCGTCGACTGCGCGCTCGAGCTCGTCCCCCTCCCGTCCGACGAATCCGAAGGCCTTGCCAGCTGCGAACAGCAGGTCCGCCGACGCCTCCTCTCCTTCGGGGAGGAGATCGAGGGCCTGCGCGAGGAACCGGGCAGCCGCAGGGTAGGCGGAGAGCGCGAGAGACCGCTCGCCTGCTTCCTCCAACGCGGCCACCGCGCAGCTGCCGACCTCCGCAGTGCTCCCCCCGGCGGCGCGAAGGAGCTCGATCGCGGTCAGGTAGTGATGTGCGAGCGTCTCCGCGCGGTCTTCGGCGCGATCCTCGGGAAGCGACTCGATCCACACGGCGGCGGCCAGATGCCTCTCGGCCCGAGACTGGCGCGGGAGCTGGCCGTAGGCAGCGTCCCGGACGAGTGCGTGCACGAAGGTGTGCTGGGTGGCGCCCGCGACCGCGGACCGGTGCTCCCGCCGCACGAACTCCTTCCGCTCGAGCGCGCGGAGCGTCTCGGTCAACTGCCACGGCTCCAGGCCCCCGATCGAGACGAGCGCGTCCGACCAGAACACCTTCCCGAGGACGGCCGCATGCTGGAGCAGCTCCTTCTCGGCCGGCGGAAGGAGATCGATTCGCGCGGCGACGATTCCCTGCACCGTCTCCGGCAAGCCTTTGTCGACGTTCGCTCCGGCCTCCAGCATCCGCACGAACTCCTCCGCGTAGAGCGGGTTGCCCGCGGCTCGTTCCACGAGCGCCTGCTGGGCCTCGGCATCGAGCAGCGGACGCTCGAGGAGCGCGAGGACAAGACGCGCCGTCTCCTCGTCGTCGAGCGGCGCAAGCGACACGGTCGTCGCGTTCCGCTTCCCTCCTCCCCACCCCGGCCGCCGGTCGAGGAGCTCCGGGCGCGCCGTGCAGGTGACGAGCAAGGGGACGCGGTCCACCCAGTCGACGAGGTTGTCGACGAAGTCGAGAAGCCCGTCGTCCGCCCAGTGCACGTCTTCGAACACGAGCACCGTCGGGCCGCCTTCGGCGACCGCCTCGAGGAATCGTCTCCATGCCGCGAACGCCTCTCCGCGGCGGTCGCCCGACACGTCGTCGCCGCCGAGCCCGACCAGGGGCCGCAGGTGCCGCTCCACCCATGCCGCCTCGCCCGCCTCGGAGACGGCGGCGTCAACCGCCTCACGTAGCTTCGCCTCCGTCGCTCCGGCAGGGTCCGACTCGAGGATTCCGGCCTGCGCCTTGACGATCTCCCCGAGCGCCCAGTACGCGACACCCTCGCCGTAGGGCAGGGAGCGGCCCTGGCGCCAGGTGATGAGCTCGGGGTCTTCGTCGGCGACACGGCCGAGCTCGTAGACGAGGCGGCTCTTGCCGATCCCGGGGACGCCGACGAGGGTGACGAGCTGCGTCGAGCGCTCGCGCCGCGAGCGGCCGAGCGCGCCGACGAGGAGCGCGAGCTCCGCATCGCGCCCCACGAGCCGAGCACGCCCCGCGCCGCCGAGATCGACACCGAGGCGCGAGCGCGCCTCGACGGCCTCGAAGACCGGGATGGGGTCGGCCTTCCCCTTGGCCTGGACGGGCTCGGCGTCGCGGTACACGATGTCCCGCTCGGTCGCCCGCCACGTCTGCTCGCCGACCAGGATCCCGTCCACCGGGGCCGCGGACTGAAGTCGCGCAGCCGTGTTGACGACGTCACCCGCCACCATCGCCTCACCCTCGCCCGTAGAGGCCGTGAGCGACACGAGCGCCTCGCCCGTGTTGACGGCCAACCGGACGTGGAGGTCGCGCCCGGGCTCTTCTTCGTTGAGGCCCGAGATTGCGTCACGGACGGCGAGCGCAGCACGTACCGCCCGCTCCGGGTCGTCCTCGTGCGCGACCGGTGCCCCGAACACCGCCACGACCGCGTCACCGATGAACTTCTCGACGGTTCCGCCGAAGCGCTCGAGCACTTCGCGGGCGCGCTCGTGGTACACGCGCAAGAGCGCGCGAACGTCCTCGGGATCGCTCGACTCCGCCCGCGCCGTCGAGCCGACGAGATCGGCGAAGACGACCGTCACGACCTTCCTCTCCTCGCGCCTGCCGGACGCCGGGACTGCATCGAGCGCCACACCACATTGCGAACAGAACTTCGCGCCGTCGGCGTTCTCGAAGCCGCAGGATGCGCACGCCGCCATCGGGCGAGTCTACGCAGGTGGGCCGAGCCGCTCCACCTCGTACGCGGCTGTGCACAAGGCCGCCAGCAGGTCCGCGCAGTGCACGGGATCGCGGGTCGAGACAACGAGCTCGACCTGACCTCCGTAGGCGCGCGCGGCCTCGACCTTCGCCATCGGCGCGTCCTCGGGCATGAAGATCGTCGCGGCGATTCCTGCCTCACGCGCAGCCCAGGCGACGGCCTGGCCGTGGTTGCCGGCGCTCGCTGCGACGACCCCCGCGCTCCGGTTCGCCGCACCCAGCGTCGCGATGGTGTTGTACGCGCCCCCGATCTTGAAGGAGCCGGTCCGCTGGAGGTTCTCCGCCTCGAGAAGCACGGTGCGGCCCGAGAGACGCGAGAACGTCTCGGTCGCATAGAGGGGCGTCTCCCGCGCTACCCGGAGAGCCGCGCGCAGGCTGCTTCGATGTCACCGAGCGTCGGCGCGCCCGCGTCACGCCCCACGGGTCTGACCCCCTTCGTCGGCGACCTTGAACACCTTCTCCAGGATCTCGCGCACGGCCGTCAGGGGGTCGAGCTGACGCTGCCGGACCTGCTCGAGGAGGCGCTGGAGCTCCGGATCGTCGGCCACCGCCGACTCGAGATGCGCCTTGGCACGGCTGGAGGCGACAGCGAAGACCTCGCGGGAGAGGTTCCGGCGGCGCCGCTCGTCGAGCTCGCCGTCGCGCGCGAGCGCTGCTCGATGGTCCTCGAGCTTCTCCCACAGCTCCGGCACGTTCTCGCCGCGAAGGGCCTCGGTGAGGACGATGGGGGGCCTCCGGTCGAGATCGGCGAGCCCGACGATCGACCGCACCTCGTTCAGCATCGTCTTCGCCGCAGGGTGGTCGAGCTTGTTGACCGCGATCACGTCTGGGATCTCCATGATCCCCGCCTTCAGAGCCTGCACCGAGTCGCCCGAGCCGGGCATGAGCACGAGCAGCACGGTGTCCGCGATCCCGGTCACCTCGACCTCGCTCTGGCCCGCGCCGACCGTCTCGACGAAGACGAGATCCTTCCCGGAGGCGTCGAGGAGCAGCACGGCCTGGAGCGTCGTCTCGGCGAGCCCGCCCAGGTGACCCCGTGTTCCCATGGATCGGATGTAGACGCCGGGGTCGAGAAAGTGATCCGAGAGACGGATCCGGTCGCCGAGGAGCGCACCGCGGGAGAAGGGGCTCGACGGGTCGACGGAGACCACTCCGACGGTGCGCTCCATGCCCCGAACGTGCTCGACGAGCGCCGCGATCAGGGACGACTTGCCGACCCCAGGGGGCCCCGTGACGCCGATCACTGCGGCCCGTCCCGTCTCCGGATAGAGCTCGCGAACGAGGGGATAGGCGAGTGGATCGCCGTTCTCGACGAGCGAGATCGCCCGCGCGAGCGCCCGGCGGTCGCCCGCCCGAATGCCCCGCGTCAGCTCGTCGAGGGCCCACTCTCGCCTCGCCACCGCGCCATCGTAGTCCGGGAGGGTGTCGGGCACCGCGGCCGCGATCCGCGCAGGCCGGCGACGCCGAGGTTGAGCAGGCGCCGCGGCCGCGAAGCGGCCGCCTTCAGGGATCTTTGCGCGAGCGGGATCCGCGCGAGCGGATCCCGATCTTGCGCCAAACTAGAGCGCCGAGCGACGCGCTTCCTCGTCGCGCCGCGCCTCGATCTCCTCGAGCAAGCGGGCGATGCGCTCGAGCC
>JBOHBD010000077.1:0-3292 GCA_050698195.1 Gaiellaceae bacterium | reverse complement strand
GCGGGCGGACTTTCAGGTTTCAAGGAACGAGCAAAACCACAGGCAAGGTTGGCCTATGAGACGTGCTCGCTTCCAGCTCGCGGGGGTCATGTCTCCCTCGCGGGCCCGCGTCTCCTCGAGGGCGTGGAGATCCTCCCGCTTCCCGACGACCCTCCACGCCCATGGACGAGAGGTTCGCCCATGAGCGGCGTCGAGCAGGCGCTCGAGCGCGCGGAAGAGCTGCTCGGTCGCATGAACGAGCGGCGCGACGCGCTCGAGCGGCTCGCCGAGGCGGACGAGATCGAAGGGGACGCCGCCGTCGATCTCATCGCCGAGCTCGCCGAGCTCGCGCGGGAGATCGAGGCCGAGCTGACCCGCGCACGGACGCTGGCGGATGCGGGCGCCTGACGACCTTCGCGACGCCGTCGAGGCGTATCTCGGAACCCTGCCCCTCACGGCCGAGCTCGGCGGTCTCCAGGAGGTTCTCCGCTACGCCCTCGAGTCAGGAGGAAAGAGGATTCGCCCCGTCCTCTGCCTCGCGGTGGCCGAGGCTTCCGGAGGGAGGATCCAGGACGCGCTGCCGGCGGCGGCGGCGATCGAGCTCGTGCACACCTTCTCGCTCGTCCACGACGATCTGCCTGCGCTCGACGACGACGCGGAGAGGAGAGGCCGCCCGAGCACACATGTCGTACACGGGGAAGGGGTCGCGCTGCTCGCGGGCGATGCACTGCTCGCCGAGGCGTTCCGGCTCGCGCTCACCTACGACGACGGCGCGGTCGCGCGTGAGCTCGTCGATGCGACGCTCGGGATGATCGCCGGTCAGCACCGCGACATCACCGGCGACGACGCCGACCTGGCCGAGGTCGAGCGCCTGAAGACGGGGCGTCTCTTCTCCGCCGCGGTCGGGCTCGGTCTTCGCGCGGCGGGAGTTCCCGACGCGGAGCAAGCTGCGTGGCGCACGTTCGGCGGCGAGGTCGGGCTCTTCTTCCAGGTGGTCGACGACATCCTCGACGGAGACGGCTTCGCGGCGCAGCTCGGGAAGGACGGAGCGCGGCGCCTCGCGGACGACGCGGCCGAGCGAGCCCGCGGGCAGCTCGAGGCGCTCTCCGCGGACACATCGGTGCTGCGCGAGCTCGTGGACGGGCTCGCGGTCAGAACCGTTTGAGGGTTGACGCCGGCTCGATTCCGGTTACGATCCGGCGCCTACGAACAGGCGAGGCCGTCGCGCAACCCATTCCCTCCGCGCACGGGCCGTCGTTTCCTCCTCTCCGATGTCCCTCCGTCCCCGCAGACTCCTGCCCTCGCTCGCACTCGCGACAGGTGTCGCCGCCGCCGTGGTCGTCATGCCGTTCGGCGTGCTCGGCCAGACCGCCCCCGAGTCCGCCGTCGCCGCGGCGATCGTCCCGCGCCAGTCGGAGGGACGTGCTCCGAGGAACGCGCCGACGTTCGTGAGCTCCGGGGAGCGAGCCGCGAGGATCGCCCTTCGCGCGGTGGGCGTCCCGTACCGCTGGGGAGGGGAGTCGCCGGCGAGCGGCTTCGACTGCTCCGGGCTCGTGCGCTGGGCATACGGTCGGATCGGCATCGACCTGCCTCACTCGTCGTACGCGCTCTACGGGGAGGGACGCCGGGTGTCGCGCAGCCGCATGGAGGCGGGCGACGTCCTCTTCTTCTCCGGCCTCGGGCACGTGGGGCTCTACCTCGGTCGCGGACGGATGGTCCACGCACCGTACTCGGGGAAGGACGTCGAGGTCGTCCGGCTCGGGCGTTCGAGCTACGGTCGCCGGCTCGTGGGCGCCCGCCGAGTCGCGGCGGCGTAGTCGTCCTCGAGGACGACCGGCGCGTCGTCCTCTCGGCCGATGACGCTCGCTAGAGCACGGGTTACGGTGCCTTCGTGCAGCGGATTCGCGAGCTCTGGCGTACCGACCGCGGACGCCTCGTCCACTACCTCGTCGCACTCTCGCTCGCGGTCTTCCTCGTCGCAGAGATGGCCACGACCGAGGGAGTTCCCGGCTCCCTCGTCGTCCTCGCGATCGTCGCCGCGACGGGCCTCCTCTTCACCCGAGACGCTCCCTTCCTGGCTCCTCTCACCGTCGGCGCGGCGCTGGCGGCGATCGTCGGTATCGACCCGGACGCAGTCTTCGACTCGAACGCGCCGTTTCTCGTCATCCTCTTCATGCCATGGTGCCTCGGCACCTACAACGAGCGGACGCGTGCGATCCTCGGGCTCGCGGCGTACGAGTTGCTCGGGATCTGGGCCAACATCGAGTTCGCGGCGACGTCAGGGGACTACTTCTGGATCGCCGCGTTCATGGCAGTCGCCTGGACGACCGGGTTTGCGCTCAGCCGGCGGTCGGAGCAGGCGCGTGAGCTGGCCGAGCGGGCGGTACGGCTCGAACGGGAGCAGATGGAGTCTGCCGAGCGCGCCGTCGCCGAGGAGCGGCAGCGCATCGCCCGCGAGCTGCACGACGTGATCGCGCACTCGGTCTCCGTGATGACCGTGCAGGCCGGCGCGGTCCGGCGGCTGCTGCAGCAAGAGCAGGAGCAGGAGCGCCAAGCGCTCGAGGCGGTCGAGGCGACGGGGCGCGAGGCGCTCACCGAGATGCGCCGGCTCGTCGGGCTCCTCCGGGAGCACGGCGCGATGCCCGAGTTCTCGCCGCAGCCGGGGATGCGGACGCTCGACTCTCTGCTCGACGGCGTGCGCGCGGCCGGCCTGCCCGTCGACCTCGAGGTCGAGGGCTCTCCGCGCGAGCTACCCCCGGGGGTCGACCTGACCGCGTATCGGGTCGTGCAGGAGGCCTTGACGAACGCGCTCAAGTACGCCGGCCCGGCACGCGCGTGGGTCGCGGTGCACTGGAGGGACGAGGAGCTCGAGCTGGAGGTCGCCAACGACGGGCGAGGCGACGGGGACGGCACCGGAGGAGGGCAGGGGCTCGCAGGGATGCGGGAGCGCGTCTCGCTCTACGGTGGCACGATCGAGAGCGGCCCGAGGGACGGCGCGGGCTACGTCGTCCGCGCTCGCCTTCCTCTCGAGGAGGCCGCCCGGTGATCCGCGTCCTCA
Organism: Gaiellaceae bacterium; assembly: GCA_050698195.1. GTDB lineage: Bacteria > Actinomycetota > Thermoleophilia > Gaiellales > Gaiellaceae > GMQP-bins7. The sequence continues at coordinate 255 of JBOHBD010000077.1, read as the reverse complement.
TCGTCGACGACCAGTCGCTCGTCCGGGCGGGGTTCCGGATGATCCTCGAGGCGGAGGAGGACGTCGACGTCGTCGGCGAGGCCGCCGACGGTTCGGAGGCGCTCGACGCCGCGGGGGAGCTCGACCCCGACGTGATCCTCATGGACGTCCGGATGCCGGTCGTCGACGGGCTCGAGGCGACGCGCCGGCTGCTGGACGGGAAGGAGGAGGGACCGCGGGTCCTCATCCTCACGACGTTCGACCTCGACGAGTACG
>JBOHBD010000076.1:0-3125 GCA_050698195.1 Gaiellaceae bacterium | reverse complement strand
GCGATGCCCCTAGGGGAAGGGGCGAGCGTGCGCACGATCCGCATTCGAGAGGCTGGACGACGCGTCGCCGAATGGGTCCTCTTCGGGTTCCTACCCGTGTCGATCTTCTGCTGGTGGCTCGGCTTTGCCGTCCTCGATTCGACCGGTGATTGGGCGTTCGACTTCCGGCAGTTCTGGCAGGGTGGAAACGACGTAGTCGACGGGGTCTCGCCGTATCCCGGCGAGACGCTGCTCGCGTCGGCAGGAGACCATCTCGACTCCGTGGGGATCCAGGAGGTGTTCCGCTTCCCGTATCCCGCGGGCGCGGCCGCCGCCGCCGCTCCGTTCGGCGCTCTCGACTTCGACGTCGCGGCCGCCATCTGGGGTGTCCTGCTCATCGTGTCTCTCCTCGCCGGCATCTGGATGCTCGGCGTGCGGGACTGGCGCGTGCTGGGTGTGGTGATCGGCTCGGCGCCGGTGATCGGGGCCGTCCGCATCGGGACCATGACGCCGGTGCTGATCCTCCTGCTCGCAGTCGTGTGGCGCTGGCGCGACCGGGCGTGGGTGGCCGGCGGCTCGCTCGCCGTGGCGATCGCGCTCAAGCTCTTTCTCTGGCCGCTCGTCGTGTGGCTTGCGGCGACGCGCCGCTGGACGGCGGCGGTCGGCGCGGCGGGCCTCGCCGTTGCGATGACGTTGGTCGCCTGGGCCGCGATCGGCTTCGACGGCTTCACCGACTACCCGGAGCTCGTTCGCCGGCTCGTCGACGTTGTCGCGGAGCGCGGCTTCTCGCTGGTTGCGCTCGGCGTCGAGGCCGGTTTACCCGACGGAGCCGCGCGTGCGCTGATGTGGTTGGTCGGGCTGTCCCTGCTCGCCGCTGCCGGCGTCGTTGCCCGACGGGTCGATGGAGACCGACGCGCCTTCTCGCTCGTGACAGTTGCCGCCCTCGCGCTCACCCCTATCGTGTGGCTCCATTACTTCGCGCTGCTCGTCGTCCCGCTCGCGCTCGCCCGGCCGCGGCTCGCGTGGGCGTGGGGGCTCATGTGGGCGTTCTGGCTCGTCCCCGCACAGGAGAGCGACGGCGACCTCTGGCGGATCGTTCTCGCGACAGCGGTCGCCGGCGCCGCGCTCGCCGTCTCCGCGGCCGGCCCGATCCTCGAGCGGGTCCGGGCAAAGACAGCGTGAGCGTCCGGGCAGCGATCCCGACCCCGGCCTCGTTCTCGGCGTGCCGCTCTCGGCGCTCTTCCTCTGGCTGGTCGGCGGGCGAGGGGGGTCAGACCTGCGTCGGCTCGCCGACGACTCGGTGGCTGAAGAGATGTGCGCGGCGGCCCGGCGTTCACGAGGTGACCTTCGCACTGTCGGGCGGCAGCTCCTTCCCGCCCGGGATCCGCCGGTCGACCTCGAACGCGAAGAGCTCGTCCGGTGGGTTGGTCGAGTCGGAGATCGGCAACCGCTCGAGCTCGTAGACGTCGACGAGCCCCGCGAACGGGCTCGAGATCGGGTAGCGGATGGCTGAGTGCGGGTTGCTCGAGACCAGGACGTGGTGCGGGACCTCGACGACCCCGTCCCCCAGAACCGGGAGGTCCGCGCATGGGAAGTAGGTGACGAGGTTCGGGAGCACGAGCGTCGGCGACGCACGGTCCATCCTCCGGGCGAGCTCCTCGTTCGCATACGTGACGGGGGCCGTGACGGCGACGGCGGATCCCGGCATCGAGTCGCTGCGCAGGGTCACCCGGACGAAGCTCGCGTTCGGGGCCGGAGCGGGGAGATCGCCCGTGGCGAAGAAGCGCCAGGGCGAGGTTCCGGTCAGCACACCCGTGTTGGCCGCAACAGCGTCGCTGCTCAGGAGCTCGACGCCGCCTCCCGTGCGACGTCCCCAGTCGAGCACGAGCCCGTCCGCCGGTCCCGGTGTCCCGGCGACGTAGAGGCCGAACCGCCCGTCCCCCGGCAGCACGAACCACCCCGTGCTCGCGGAGTCCTCGCCCGTGGGCCCGAGGGCATGGCGTGGCAACGATGCCACCGGAGGCGGCGGAGCCCACGACGGCGTCCGTCGTTCGCCGGCCGGTTGGGCTGCCACGAGTGCACGCGCGGAGCTCCGGACCGGGATCACAAGCTCCTCGGCGAGGCCGCAGGCGGGGTCGCCGAGGACGCTCTCGAGGTTCTGCCGGGTGAGCGTCCAGCCGTCCGTCTTCGCGGCGTCCGCGACGAGCACGCCGACGCCGAAGGCGATGACCGGTACGGCGATGAGCGGCCCGGTCAAGGCGGCGACGCTCCAGGGAAGCGCCGGGAGGCGATCTCTGCGGCCGCGCGCGAGCGCGACGACGATCGCGGCTGCGAGGACGAGGAGCGGTAGCAGCGTGGCGAGCTGCGAGAGCGGGAACCGCGACTCGAACCCGGGGAACCACTCGAGCGTCCTCAGATCGATGACGTTCCACTGCTCCCGCGTCCACCAGGACCAGGCTGTGGCTGCAGTCGCGGCACCGAGCGCGACGAACGGCCAGGCGCGCCAGCTCCGTTGGCGGGCCGCCTCGGCCCGGAGGCGTGCGGCTTCGGCCGCGAACGCGACCGCGGCGACGCCGAGCAAGGCGCCGAAGTGCGAGGGCCACTTGCTCGGAGTCAGCACGAGGAGCACCATCCCCGCAGCCAGCACGGCCGCCGGAAAGTCGAGCAGCCCCCGGCGCGCGCGTCGAGCCCGCAGCACGAACGAGGCGACGGCGAGAGCGATCAGGACGACCGAAAGACGCCGCAGCGACGTTCCGTAGTCCTGCTCGGACAGGAGCGCGTAGCGGGCGATCTCGTCACGCCACGTCTCGGTCGCGCCGTAGAGGCGGGTGATCTGTGCGTCGAGCCGGCGCTGCTCGAGGTCGGACCCGACGAACAGGAGCGTCGCCAGCAGTGCACTCGTGCTCGCAGCGATGGTCGTGGCCACCGCGACCCGAGCGCGCGCCCAGCGAGCCAGCGGCGGCGCCGCGACGAGGAGTGGGGCGAACGAGACGACTCCGGCGTGGTGGGACGAGAGCGCGAGGACGACGAGGACTGCGGCGAATGCGATCGGAGCCGTCGTTCCCCGCTCGAGATGGAGGACGATGCAGACCATCACGCCCATCACCAGAACCGCGGTCAGGGGCTCCGGTCGCATCGTCATCCCC
>JBOHBD010000075.1:0-3195 GCA_050698195.1 Gaiellaceae bacterium | reverse complement strand
CGTCGGGCGCGATCTACGACTCGGGCGACTACGAGGCGTGTCTCGACGAGGCGCTCGAGCTGGCGCGGTACGACGACCGCCGGGCCGAGGCCGAGTCGGCGCGGTCCGAAGGGCGCCTCGTCGGGGTCGGGCTCGCCTGCATCGTCGAGCCCTCCATCTCGAACATGGGGTACGTCACGCTCGCGGAGACGGCCGAGGAGCGAGCCGCCGGCCTGCCGAAGTCCGGGAACGCCGAGGGCTGCACGATCGCGATCTCGCCGCTGGGCGGGATCACCGTCCGTCTGCCCACGACCCCGCAAGGGCAAGGGCACAAGACGGTCGCGGCCCAGATCGTCGCCGACCACCTAGGGGTCGCGCCGCACGAGATCGAGGTGCTGACGGCCTCGGACACGTCCACCTCCCCCTGGACGGTTGCCTCGGGGAACTACTCCTCCCGCTTCTCGGGGGTCGGGGCGGGCGCGATCGGGCTTGCCGCCGACAAGCTCGTGGCGAAGATCGCGGCGATCCGGGAGCACCTCGGCGACGAGTCGCTCTCGTTGCGGAGGGTGGCCGGGACGGCACACTGGAACCCGGAGGCGCTGCCGCCCGGCCTCGAGCCCGGCCTCCAGGCGACGGCGTACTACGCGGCCCCGAATCTGCACCCACCGGACGACGAGGACCACGTGGCCTCGTCCGCCGCCCACGGCTTCGTCGCCGACGTCGCCGTCGTCGAGGTGGACCGCGACACCGGGCACGTCCAGGTGCTCGACTACGTGACCGTGCACGACGCGGGTCGCCTCTTGAACCCGTCGATCGCGGAAGGCCAGGTGCGCGGCGGCCTCGCGCACGGGGTGGGCGCCGCGCTCTACGAGCACGTGGCGCACGACGAGCAGGGCAACCTCCAGACGGCCTCCTTCATGGACTACCTCTGCCCGACGGCGGCCGATCTCCCCACTCCCAGGATCGGCCATCGCGAGACGCCTTCGCCGTTCACGCCGCTCGGAGCGAAAGGGCTCGGAGAGGGCACCACGATGAGCGCTCCCGCAGCGATCGCGAACGCCGTCGCCGACGCGATCGGGCGCGACGACGTCGAGCTGCCGCTGACGCCGCCGCGGGTCTGGGAGGTGCTGACCCGGTGAAGCCGCCACGGTTCCGCTACCTGCGGCCCGAGACGCTCGAGGACGCCCTCGAGGCGCTCGCCGAGCACCGAGGCGAGGCGAAGGTGCTCGCAGGCGGGCAGAGCCTCGTGCCTGCGCTCAACATGCGCATCTCCCGCCCGGAGGTGCTCGTGGACGTCAACCGCCTCGCCGAGCTTGGCGGCGTCGACTCGCGGAACGGCTCGTTCACGGTGGGCGCGACGGTTCGCCAGGCCGACCCCCGCCTGCTCCGCCACCCGCTCCTCGCGGAGGCGCTTCCTCACGTCGGCCACTTCGTCACGCGAAACCGCGGCACCGTCGCGGGGTCGATCGCGCATGCCGACCCTGCGGCCGAGCTGCCGCTCTGCCTCGTCGTCCTCGACGCTGACGTGCGCGCGAGATCCGCTCGCTCGCAGCGCGAGATCCGCGCGTCCGATTTCTTCGTCGGGCCCTACTCGACGACGCTCGAAGCGGACGAGCTCGTCGTCGAGACACGCTGGCCGGCTCCCCGGCACGGTTGGGGCTACGCCTTCTGCGAGCTCGCCCAGCGGCGAGGGGACTATGCGCTCTGCATGGCCGCCGCGGCCGCCGGGGGGGACGAGCTCCGCGTCGCGCTCGGGTCGGTCGTCGAGCGGCCGCTGCTGCTCGACGTCGACGCCGAGCAGCCCGGAGAGTCGGCGGCGGCGCAGGTGGAGCCGTGGGGGAGCATGCACGCCTCGCCCGACTACCTGAAGCACCTGGTTCGCGTGCTCGTCGACCGGGCGGTCGGTCTCGCGCGGGAGAGAGCAGCGTCGTGATCCCGATCGAGCTCACCGTCAACGGGCGCGGGCACGCCGAGACGGTCGAGCCACGCCTCCTCCTCTCGGACTTCCTCCGCGGGCGGCTCGGCCTGACCGGGACGCACGTCGGCTGCGAGCACGGGGTCTGCGGCGCCTGCACGGTGCGCCTGGACGGGGTCGCCGTGCGCTCGTGCCTGCTCCTGGCAGTCCAGGTCGACGGGAGCGAGATCCGCACCGTCGAAGGGCTTGCAGAGGGCGGGGAGCTCACCTCGCTGCAGGAGGCGTTCCGGCGGCACCACGCCCTCCAGTGCGGCTTCTGCACCCCGGGGATCCTCATGGCCGCTGAGGATCTGCTCGCACGCGAGCCGTCCCCGGGGAGGGACGAGATCGTCGACCTGCTGAGCGGGCAGCTCTGCCGCTGCACGGGCTACGCGCCCATCGTCGAGGCGATCGCGGAGGTGGCCGGGGCGTGAACCTCGCGCTGAGCTTGCTCTACGTCGCCGAGCGCACGCCCGACGCCGAGGCGGTCGTGGGAGAGGGCGGGCGGCTCACCTACGCCCAGCTTCGCATCCGGGCAGCGCAGATCGCCGCCCGCCTCGTCGAGCGGGGCGTCGCACCGGGAGACCGCGTCGCCTGCGTGCTACGCACCGAGGCCGAGACGGTCGAGCTCTACTGGGGAACGCAGTGGCTCGGCGCCTGCTTCGTCCCGCTCTCGCACCGCGTCTCGCCGGCCGAGCTCGACTACTGCATCGAGGACTGCGGCGCGCGGATCGTGCTCCGCGATCCCGGCGAGGTGAGCGAGCTCGTCGCGGATCGCGAGCATCGCGGCGCGTTCGACCTCGACGAGCACTCGCCCTCGATTCAGCTCTACACCTCGGGGACGACCGGCCGCCCGAAGGGCGTCCCTCGGTCCCACCGCGCCGAGCATGCGGCGAGTCTCTCCCAGGTCCTCCAGCACGGCCTGCGGTTCGGAGAGCGGACGCTCGGCGTGATGCCCCTCTACCACACGATGGGAGTGCACTCGATGATCGCCGTGTCGCTCGTCGGCGGCGCGATCGTGATGCAGCCCGAGTGGGAGGCGGAGGCGGCGTTGCGGCTGATCGAGGCCGAGCGGATCAGCTCCCTGTACCTCGCGCCGACGCTCTTCTACGACCTCGTGCACCACCCGCGGCTCTCCGAATTCGACACGTCGTCGGTCCGCGCCGTCTCCTACGCCGGCGCGCCGATGACGGGCGCTCTCGCGGAGAAGGTGGCCGCCGCCTTCGACCCGGAGGTCTTCGTCAACCACTACGGCTCGACCG
>JBOHBD010000074.1:0-6272 GCA_050698195.1 Gaiellaceae bacterium | reverse complement strand
GGTCATCGTCGGGCTGGAGCGGCCGACACACGGCAGCGTCCGGCTCCACGGTGCGAGGGTCGATGGTCTTACCGCCCATCAGCTCAGGCGCAAGGGAATCGCGATGGCCGTACAGAAGCCGCTCCCGTTCGGCTCGCTGACGGTCCTCGAGAACGTCGTCGTGTCGGCGATGTTCGGCACCGACCACGGCGTCGTCGGCGAGCGTGAGGCGCGCGGGCGGGCGGCCGAGTCCTTGGCGTTCGTCGGACTGGACGGGCGAGCGGGCCACCCGGTTAGGAGCCTGAACCTGCACGAGTTGCGGTTCCTCGAGCTGGCGAAGGCGCTCGTGAGTCAGCCCCGGGTGCTGCTGCTCGACGAGGTGATGGCGGGTCTCAACGAGGCGGAGCTGGCGCACTCCGTCGCCATCGTTCGAAGCGTCCGCGACACCCTCGGGACGGCGATCCTCTGGGTCGAGCACGTGATGAGTGCCGTCATCCAGCTTGCCGAACGGGCGATCGTCCTCAACTTCGGCAAGGTCCTCGCCGAGGGCGCACCCGAGGTCGTCATGCGTGACCCGCACGTCGTCGACGCGTATCTCGGGCAGGCCCGGGTTGCTTGAGGTCGCCGGGCTGGCAGCCGGATACCTCGGCGAGCGAGTAATCGCCGACATCGATGTCGAGGTTCGCACGGGCGAGGCGGTGGCGATCGTCGGCTCGAACGGCGCGGGCAAGACGACGCTCCTCCGCGCGATCGCCGGGCTGCGTCCGGCGATGGAGGGCCGAGTCGTCTTCGACGGGAAGGATCTGACACGCCGTCCCGCCCACCGGATAGCGCGCGCGGGAATCGCCTATGTTCCGGCCGAGCGCCACCTGTTCCCGGCGATGACCGTGAAGACGAACCTGGTTCTGGGCGCGTATCCGAACCGGCCGGACCGTGAGACGCTGGAGTTCGTCTACGGCCTCTTCCCGCGACTGAAGGAACGGATGCGCCAGCAGGCGGGAACCCTCAGTGGCGGGGAACAGCAGATGCTGGCGGTGGCTCGCGGGCTCATGGCGGAGCCCAGGCTGCTCATGCTCGACGAGCCGACGACCGGCCTGGCCCCCATCGTCGCGCAGGTGGCGTTCGAGGCGCTCGAGGGGCTCAAGCGGAAAGGGGTGACGCTGCTGATCGCGGAGCAGCAGGTCCCGCTTGCGCTCTCGGTCGCAGACCGCGGGTACGTGCTCGAGAACGGCCGGATTCGGCTCCAAGGGACACCGGACGAGCTCGAACGGAACCCGGAGGTGCGACGCGCGTACATGGGTGTCGCGTGAAGGCGGTCATCCTCGACGGGATCGTGCTCGGGCTGGCGTTCGGCCTGCTCGGAGTCGGGATGACGCTCGTCTACGGTCTCGGCGGCGTCCTCAACCTTGCCTATGGCCAGATCGTCGTGCTCGGGGCGATCGTCGTCTCGCTTCTTATGGACGAGGACGTTCCGACAGCGCTGGCAGCAGTCGTAGGCGTGCTGGCGGCGGTCGGCGCCACCGCCCTGCTCGACCTGACCTTGCTGCGGCCGGTCTACCGCCAGCACGGCGAGGAGCGGATCCTCCTGGGCCTCCTGCTGACGCTCGGGGCCGCGTTCGTGATCGGGGGACTGCTCACCTGGCGCTATCCCGCCGGCGCGCTGTACATCAACATCAGCGGCGAGCCGATCTCGATCCTCGGGGTGCCGATGGCGTTGGGGAGCATCTGGGCCTCCGTGATCGCGCTCGCAGTCGGCGCTGTGCTGCTCGTGTTCTTCGGCGCCACGACCTTCGGGCGCGGCGTCCGCTCGGTGATCCAGGACGAGACCGGCGCGCGGCTGGTCGGCATCAACCCGTCGTTCGTCCGCACGGTCATCTTCGCGCTGAGCGGCGCATTGGCGGGGATCGTGGCGATCACGTACTCCCTGAGCGGGCCGCTGACGGTCAACGCCGGCTTCGAGCTCACCACCTTCGCGCTCATCGTTACGGTCGTGGGTGGTCTCGGCAGCGTCGCGGGAGCGTTCCTCGCGGGCGTGCTCCTCGGAATCGTGAACGCCGTGAGCGCCCACTACATCGGTCAGTACATCACGAGCGTGATTCTCCTCGGCGCCGCCGCCCTCACGCTCCTCATCCGGCCACGCGGGCTGCTCGGAAGGTAGTGCGAGGCATCGGCTGGGCACTCTTGCCGATCGTCGCCGCGGCGGCGATTCTCGCGGTCCTGCCGTCGGTCTGGTTCGGGGACTCGCCCTTCACGACGTCGCTGGCCGTGCAGGCGCTCGTGTTCGCCTCGTACGGCATCGGCTTCAACGTGATCTTCGGGTGCACGAACCAGCTCTTCCTGTGCGTCGGCGCTCTGGCCGGGATCGGTGGCTACGGTGCGGCAATCCTCACGGACAAGACCTCGCTGCCGATGGCCGCAGGCGTGGTCGTGGGTACGGCGAGCGCCGCGATCGTCGGCGGGCTCTTGAGTTGGATCTCGGTGCGGCGCTCGCTGGGCGTCATCTTCACCGGCGTTGTCACGCTCGTGTTCTCGCTCGCGTTCGCAAACCTGCTCCTCGGCCAGCGCGACCTGACGGGGTCCGAGACAGGGCTCGTCGTGACGGGGGCTCCCACCGATCTCGCCGACAATCGCGTCGGCGGCTACTACCTCTTCGCCGGCCTGCTCGTCGCCCTCCTGATCGTCTTCCGCGCGCTCCAGCTTTCGCACCTCGGGTGGGCGTTCCGCGCCCTCCGCGACGACGAGGTAGCTGCCGAGCTCGCGGGCGTCGACGTTGCGCGGTACCGGATCTACGCGGCGACGGTGGGCTCAGCGATGATCGGCCTGACGGGTGCGCTCTACGCCTACAGCGCGGGCTTCATCAGCCCGGCGACGTACGCGTTCGACCGCGTGGACGTGCGCGTCCTCGTGCTGGTGGCGTTCGGCGGCCTCGGCACGCTGCTCGGCCCGGTGATCGGCGCGGCCGTGTTCGCGTTCGTGGACGAGAGGCTGACCGCCAGCCTTCAGCTCCGGGAGGTGCTCTACGGGCTCTTCGTCATCGCGATCTTCCTCGGCTTCAGACGTGGCGTCGTCCACACCGTCGTCGACCTCGTTCGCCGGCTCAGGCGCAATCGACGTCCTGCCGTGGCACCGGAGCAGCCCCTCGCAAGATGACCCCACTGCATGCAGAGTGGCCTCACCGGCAGCTTCCCTGGAGCCGCTGATCGCCGAGGCGGTCGCAGGACTCGACGAACTCATCCAGCTCGGTCTCGCCGACGGCGACGTGCAGCGCGTAGGTCGAGGCGCCGTGATCTCGAGGATCTACCCGACGCTGAGCGGGTCTTGGAGATCGAAGCGCTCGAGATTCTCCTCGCACAGTCAGCGCCGCTCTTGCGTTCCCTCCTCCGTGAGCCACGCGTTGACACCAGCCAGTTTCAGAACCACGTGGCAATCGGAGATGTCTCGTTGCCCACGGCCGAGGCGAACTTCGAGCTCCCGCTTCTTCGCGACCTGGGCTTTGTGAGCTACAGGTCGAGCTCCGAGACCGGCGGGCGCCTGCTCTTGGACGTGCGAGTGACGCCCAAAGGCCGTGAGTGGCTCATTCACCAGTACTCGCCGACTAAGGCATAGGCCGCGACGAGGAACGCACTCGGCCGACCTGGTGTGGGCGATTACGCGCGCCAAGGCAGAGGAGCAAGCCCCAGACGTAGCGCAGCCAACTCCTGGGATGTGATCGCCGGGTGCTTCCAGTTCGCCGCCTCCCCGACGACCTCGAATCCCGGGTTGCTGTCCGGCCTCGAAGATTCGCACCGGCTCCCAGGCGTCAGGCAGTGTCGCGGTGCTCGCTGATCGTCTCGGCGAGGTGAGGGTACTCGTCGGCGGGGAACTGGCCAAGGATGCTTTCCGCCACCTCCGCGAGCTCTTCGGAGCTCTCGAGCGGCAAGGTCAGCTCCTGGAGCGCGAATCCGGAGACGTAGCTGTCGAGGACGGAGAACGCGTGGATGGCATGCTTGATCGAAGAGCCCGCTTCCCGGAACGTCCGAATCACCGAGTCGTGGTGTCGCAGGTTGGCGGGACCGGGCCTGGTCCGCGTCTCCATCAGGGTGATCGCCCAGCGGTGGCGCGAGAAGGCGTCGTGGGCCGAGGTGGCCACCCGGCGCATTGCCGTCTTCCAGTCGGCGTCGGCAGGCGGCAGCTCGATCTCGCCGTAAACCAGGTCGACCATCCCATCGAGGAGCTCCTCTTTGTTGCCGACGTAGTAGTAGAGCGACATCGCATCGGACGCGGACGCCGTGCTCGTCGCCGTGCCCTCGGACCAGTTCACCGACGCACTCGGCAAGGTCACCGGGCGGGAGGGCAAGGTCGCGATCGACACGATGAACGCGTTCGAGGCCCGCAGCAAGGAGTACGAATCGCTCGCGCCTGAGGCGAAGGCGGTCACCGGCGGCCCGTCGCCAAGGCGTTCAACTTCCAGCACCACGTGCTCCACTCGGAGATCGACGCGCCACGAACACGTCCGACCAACCTGTACGCAGCCGACGAGGGTGCCCGCGAGCTCGCGGAGCAACTCATCCGCGACGCGGGGTTGGACCCCGTCCCAGTCGGCGGGCTCGACAAAGCGCGGCTGCTCGAAAATGCGTCGGCCTCTTCGGTGCCGTCCGCCTGGTCGGAGGCGGGCCTCACTTCCATCGCTTCGCCAAGCCCGGCGAGCTCTGAGCCCGCTCGGGGCCTGCCGATGCGCCGCCGCTCGCTGTCCACGTCCACGGAGGCGCAAGCACACCGCCCTTGACCCCGAGGTCCATGCCCGCCCGCTTCGGTTGGTGGGCATCGGCCGATCGGACGGTCTCAGCCTTCATCGATCGGCCGCCAGCAAGCACCCATCCGGTCGCGCACAACTCTCCCCGCGGCCGATGCGCACCGGCACCGAGCAGCGGCACGCTGGACGACTGAATGATCGAAACGAGAGAACGATGGCAACAACGACGAAGCGGAGGATCGGCACGTTCGGGACCGTGAGCCGGGTGCTCGTGGGGGTCGGGCTCCTCTACCTCGCGCTCTTCGACTGGGACTCGTGGGGCCTTGCCTGGTACGACGTTGCGCTCGGCCTGGTTGCGCTCCCGGGCGTGATGGTCGGCGTCGGGCTCGCGGCGCGCCGCCTCGGGGCTGGCCCCCTGCGCTTCACCGGGCCGATCGGACTCGCTGTCAACACCGCGATCATCGTGGCGCTCGCGTCCAACCAGTACACGGGCGGCGGAGCCGCGCTCTTCTACGGGACGACGCTGCTTGTGGCGGCCTGGCGGGCACAGCCCGGCTGCGAGGGCACCGTGCTCTCGAACTGGATCCTGCGCCGTGACGATCAGGTCGGCTGCCCGACCTTCACCCCGATCGACGAGCTGGAAGCGCGCCTGACCGCGCGCAACCGCCAGCGCCGGGCGCGCACGGAGGCGAGCACGGCCCGCACGGAGGCGAGCACGGCCTGAGCACAATCGAACCTCGACTGAAAGGAGCACGTCTGTGAACAGGACGACCGAGACCGATTCGAGGCAGGAGCCGACGCCGGACGAAGGCCGCAGTCACGCCCTGGCAACCTTCGGCGTTCCCCACCTCCTCGCTTGCCTCGGAACCGCCATAGCGGTGGTGATTGCAATCAACGTGTTCGACTAGCGGACACCCGATCGCTGGTTGCGTGCAACGAGTGAACTGTGTCGGATCACAGTGCGGAGCTCGCCTGGTCAAAGGCGAGCTCCGTGTCGCTCGGGATTCGCCCCGCAGCCACCGCGGGCCAGGCCTAGGCGTCTTCCAGGCGGATGATCTGTCGCTCCAGCGCGGTCGTGACCGCCGCGGTGCGGTCGCCGACGCTCAGCTTCCGATAAATGTGAGTGAGGTGCGCCTTGACGGTCGTCGCGCTGACGTAGAGCTCCTTTGCGATCTCGCTGTTGCTCAACCCCCGCGCTGCAAGCTCGAGCACCTCGATCTCGCGCACGGTGAGGGCATCCCGGGCCCCGCCCCGGGTGCGGTCCATGAGCCGCTCCGCCACCGTAGGAGCGAGTACCGGCTCTCCACGGGCGGCAGCGCGGACCGCCCGACCGAGCTCCTCGTGGGGAACGTCCTTGAGCAGGTAGCCGATCGCGCCCGCGTCGATCGCGCGCACGATGTCGGCGTCGGTGTCGTAGGTCGTCAGGACGAGAATCTGCGTCTCCGGCCGTCTCGCCCTGATCTCGGCGGTCGCGCTCGCGCCGTCCAGGTCGGGCATGCGCACATCCATGAGCACCACATCGGGCCGCTCACGCACGGTCAGGGCTACGGCTTCCCTGCCG
>JBOHBD010000073.1:0-2313 GCA_050698195.1 Gaiellaceae bacterium | reverse complement strand
GTGCGAGTCCCGACCCTGCAAAAGAGATCGGGACACCCGTACCATCCGGATCGACGATTCGCGTCACGACCGAGGAGGAACTCGGAGACGAGAGGTCGGTCTCGACACGTTCGGCGGCATGCTGCGGATGCTCCCCGCGGCCTTCGTTCGGAGTCCTCGGGCCGGTGGCTGTCTGGCGCGACGGTGAGCCCGTCAAGCTCGGCACCCCCAGCAGCGTGCTCTCCTGACCCTGCTGATCCTGCTCGGACCGATCGAGAAGTCCGAGAAAACCCCTGCAACTTGAAGTGGAGCGTACCGGGATCGAACCGGTGACCTCCGGCTTGCAAACCCAACCGATTACCCGACCCCGCCTGACGCCGATCGACGGAGCCGGCATGCCTGAGGCGAAATCGGCCTTCCGAGCAGACGTCACCCGACATTGTTCGACCGCGGTCTGCTCGCACCGTGCTCGCACCGCCGCTGCCTGAATTGGCAACACACGGCTCACCAGCCGGTGCGAGTTTGACGCTCGCTCGCGCGGTGTGTCCGTTCACGGTCGACATGCGATCCAGGCGATCGCATTGAGCCCGTTGCGCCCCAAGGCACAGCCCCGCCCCCAGCGGAGGCGACCGCCGCTTGACCGACTCGCCGGGTCGCGGGACGCAGGGGTGCCCAACTCTGCGCGAAGCCGTGTGCGGACGCCGCGTCGAGGGCGAATAGGCTCGCCGCGAGCTAGGCGCGAAGCTCGACGAGGCCGGCCGCTGCGAAGGCCCCGCCGAAGGCGAGCGCCTCCTCGAGGCCGAGGTTGCGCATCAATGCGATGCTCGTTGCCTTGACGAAGAAGTACGGCCGTTCCCGGTGCGCTCGCATCCACGCCCACGCCTCGTCCTCCAGCGCTTCGTCGATCCTGGACACGGCGACCTTCACGTCGGCGCGGGTTCGGTCAAGCCACTCGAAGGCTCCCTCCTGACCTTCCGAGCGTCGGAGAAAGGACCACGTTTCGCCCAGCACGAGGTTCGAGGTTACGAGACGGGCTCGCGCGTACTCGCGTGTGAGCCGCGCCGCGTCGGCGTGGTAGCCGTCCCCCGGCCTCGCGTGCGCAATCCAGAACGACGTGTCGACGAAGATCACGGCGTGGCGAGCGGCCCGTAGAGCGTGCTCTCGATCTCGTCGACGCTCTCCGTGGCAGGAAACATGCCCAGCGTCTTCGAGAGCCCGTTGTCGAACGGCTGCTCCTCGACGTGGCCGCGGATGCTTTCGCGGACGAGCGCGCTCTTCGAGATGCCCCGGGTCGCCGCTTCCCGCTCGAGCCGGTCATCGAGCTCGGGATCAATCACGAGCTGAATCCTTCGCATGCGAGCCATGCGCAGACAGTAGTCGGGGCGACGGATGCCCGGGTCCTCTGGGACGGCTGCGCCGGCCCAGATCTGCTCGATCAAACGATCTTGTGTACTCGCTCATGTGTATGCCGATGCGCCAATCACCCGCCGAATCCCTCAACTCGGGTGTCCCAATTCCCCTTTCTGGGGAGGACCGGCCGCCCGCGCCGCGCCGACAACACACTCATGACTACACACTCCCATCGCCTCACGCTCGTGCTTGTGACGGTGGCTGCGGCGCTCCTCCTGGCATCCTCAGCAGTAGCGGCCGACATCACCGCAACAGCAACCGTCAACGCCGGGTCGCTCTCGCTGAGCACCTCTGCGGCTCCCAGCGTCTCGGCCACCCTCGACGGGACCGACAAGACCCCAACCTACAGCCTTCCCATGACCGTCACCGACGCGACGGGCTCGGGGTCAGGCTGGAACGCCACGATCACATCGACCGTGTTCTCGACGGGCGGCGCGAGCCCGAAGACGCTCTCGACGAGCGCGTCGAGTGTCACGACCGTCTCGTCGGCGTGCGCGGGCGGCACGTGCACCAATCCGACGAACTCCATCACCTACCCGCTCGCCGTCCCGGCGGCTGCGGTCGCGCCCGCGGCGGTGAAGCTCTTCAACGCTGCAGCCAACACCGGCATGGGCAGCTTCACGGTGACGCCCACCGTGCAGGTGAGCATCCCCGCGAACTCCTACGCGGGCACGTACACGAGCACGGTCACCGTCGCCGCGGTGAGCGGCCCGTAAGGGCAGACCGGAACCTCGGGGCGGTCCGGTGAGCTGGCGGTCGATTGGCCTCTCGGTCGGGGCGGCGACCCTGGCGTGCGCGGTGCTCGCGACCAGCTCGCTCGCGGGCACCGCCCCCGTCACCGCCAACGTCCTCGCGGGGACGTTGTCGCTCTCGAGCTCGGCCGCGCCGAGCGTCAGCGTCACGCTGAACGGGAGCGATCAGGAC
>JBOHBD010000072.1:0-3907 GCA_050698195.1 Gaiellaceae bacterium | reverse complement strand
AGGCCGGACCGCCCGAGAGGATGAGCGCCGCCGGGTTGCGCCGCGTGATCTCGCCGGCGGAGAGCCGGTGACCGACGAGCTCCGAGTAGACACGCGCCTCGCGCACTCGCCGTGCGATGAGCTGGCTGTACTGGCCGCCGAGGTCGACGACGAGGACCGGGCGCTCTTCCGGCTGGGCCTCCGGAGTCGGGAGCGGAACGACCTCGGCCATCAGCTCCGTCGGTAGTTCGGCGCGTCCTTCGTGATCGTCACGCCGTGCGGGTGGCTCTCCTGCAAGCCGGCAGGAGTGATGCGGGTGAACCGCGTCCGCGTCTTCATCTCCTCGATCGTCGCCGCCCCGCAGTAGCCCATCGCCTGCCGGAGCCCGCCGACGACCTGGTGGACGATCGGCGCGAGCGGGCCCTTGTAGGGAACGCGGCCCTCGATTCCCTCCGGCACGAGCTTGTCGACGTCCTCGACGTCGCCCTGGAAGTAGCGGTCCTTCGAGAACGAGCGCGCCTTCAGCGCCCCCAGGGAGCCCATGCCGCGGTACTCCTTGAACCGTTCGCCCTGGGCGACCATGACCTCGCCGGGGGCCTCGTCCGTCCCGGCGAGCATCGAGCCGAGCATGACCGCGTCGGCGCCTGCCGCGATCGCCTTCGCGATGTCGCCGGACGAGCGGACGCCGCCGTCCGCGATCACGGGCACGTCGTGTTCGAGGAGCGCCTGCGCGGCGTCGTAGACGGCCGTCACCTGCGGAACACCCACCCCGGCGACCACGCGGGTCGTGCAGATCGACCCCGGACCTTGGCCGACCTTCACCGCATCCGCTCCCGCGTCGACCAAGGCGAGAGCTCCGTCCGCCGTCGAGATGTTCCCCGCGATCAGCTCGACGTCGTGCTCGGCCTTGATCCGCCGCACCACGTCGAGGACGCCTTGCGAGTGGCCGTGCGCCGTGTCGACGACGAGCACGTCGACCTCCGCCCCCACGAGCGCAGCCGCCCGGTCCAGCGCGTCCGAACCCACGCCGACCGCGGCGCCCACCCGAAGCCGGCCGTGCGCGTCCTTGGTCGCGTCGGGGTACGCGAGCTTCTTCGAGATGTCCTTGACGGTGATGAGACCCTTGAGGCGCCCGTCCGCGTCGACGACGGGAAGCTTCTCGATCTTGTTGCGGTGGAGGATCTCGCTCGCCTCGTCGAGGGTCGTTCCGACGGGCGCGGTCACGAGGTTGCCGGCGGTCATCAGCGCCGAGACCGGCTGTGCCGTGTCGTTCTCGAAGCGGAGGTCTCGGTTCGTGAGGACGCCGACGAGGACGCCTTCGTCGTTCGTGATCGGAACACCCGAGATTCGGTAGCGCTTCATCAGCGCCAGCGCGTCCGCGACGAGATCGTCCGCGCGGAGCGTGAGAGGCTCGACGATCATCCCGGACTCCGATCGCTTCACCTTGTCCACCTCGGCCACCTGGTCGGCGATCGAGAGGTTGCGGTGCACGATCCCGAGGCCGCCCTCTCGCGCGAGGGCTATCGCCAGCCGCGCCTCCGTCACGGTGTCCATCGCGGCCGAGACAACCGGGATGTTCACGGAGATCGAGGGCGTGATCCGCGTGACCGTCGAGACGTCGTTGGGGAGCACCGACGAGTCAGCCGGAAGGAGCAGGACGTCGTCGAACGTCAGCCCGTCCTTCCCGAACTTGCGCTCGAAGGCGATCAGCCGCTCGAGCTCCTGGGGATGTAGCTCGGTGCTCATTGTCCGACGTTAGCAGCGTCCCGAGACGCCTTCACGCCGACCGGCTCCGAGGGGAGCGACGCACTGATCTAGGACCGGGCAGGCTGGAGCTCGGCGAGCTCGATGTCGGCCGCCAGCATCGCTGCGAGCTGCGGGTCGAAGCGTCCCGCGCCGACCGCTCGCACGGAGGCGGCCCCGGCGGCAACCGCGGCCCGGATCGCGTCGTCCACCTGCTGCTCGTCGACGACCGCGGCGAGGAACTGCGCGAGCAGGACGTCCCCCGACCCCACGCCCGACACCGGGTCGACGTGGGGTGCGAACGCGCGAAGCCTGCGCATCCGCCTGCCGAAGCGAAGGAGCGCGAAGCAGCCGTTCTCGAGCGTGATCACGACGTTCCGCGGGCCCTTCTCGGCGATCACGTCGAGCGCCATCAGGAAGTCGTCGTCGTCCTCGAGCTCCTGGCCGACGAGCTGCTCTGCTTCCGCCTGGTTCGGCGACACGAGGAACGGGCTCGCATCCACGCCGGCCTGGAGCGCTTCGCCCTCGCTGTCGAGGACGACCCGAACGTCCCGCCGCGCGAGGTCCCGGATCGCGTCCGCGTAGAAGTCGGTGGGGACCTTGCGCGGGAGCGAGCCGGCGAGGACGACGAAGTCGGCTCCGCGAGCGAGGTAGTGGAGCTTCTCCCTCAGCGTCTCCAGCTCGGCGGCGGTCACCTCCGGGCCCCACTCGTTGATCTCGGTGTAGGCGCCCGAGGCCGGATCGACCACCGCCGTCGAGGTCCGGGACTCTCCCGCGATGCGGACGAAGTCGTTGAGGATCGCCTCGGCGGTCAGCTCCTCCACGATCCGCGTTCCCGTTCGCCCGCCCGTGAGGCCCGTTGCGACGACCGGAACCTCCAGGAGCTTCAGCGCCCGCGCGACGTTGATCCCCTTCCCGCCCGCGAGGGTCAGCACGTCGCTCGCGCGATGCCGGTAGCCGATCTGGAACGCCGGCACCGTCAGCGTGCGGTCGAGAGCGGCGTTCACGGTGACGGTCACGATCACGTGACGAGCTCCCAGACGTTCTCGGCCGTGCGCGTCATCAGCCAGCGAGCCTTCCCGAGGTACCCGGGCTCGGAAACATCCGCGGCGGCGACGAGATTCGACGAGGCGAGGAGACGATTCCCATCCCAGATCTCGACGTGCCCGAGACGCTGCCCGCGCCCCACCGGGAGAGCGGCCGACATGGGCGCGACCACGCGCTCCACGAGCGCGGTCGTCGAGTGAACGGTTCGCAGGAGCGTTCTCGGGGCGACGAGCTCGACGGCCGGCCGCCCGTAGCCGGTCTCCGCCTCCGCGTAGACGCGGCTCGCCTCGATGGCCGCCACGCGGCGGTAGGTGGAGAGCCCGTACAGAAGCAAGGTGCGCAGCGCGTCGTTCCGCCCGCGGCGCGTATCGACCCCGAGCACCGTGCCGTACACGGTGGCCCCGCGCCCCGTCGCAGCGGCTGCCTCGGACCAACCGGCACCCTGGGTATGGCCCGTCTTCCCGCCGACGAGCGCCGGCCAGCTCACGAGCAGGTCGTCGGTGGTCCGGTACTCGCTCCCTCCGTGCGAGAAGGACGTGCGCGCCAGCGCGTCACGGATGAAGGGGACGCCGAGCGCATGCCGGAGGAGCAACGTCGCGTCCCGCGCGTTCGACAGGTGTCCGGGCTCGTCGAGGCCGTGGGGGTTGACGAACGTCGTGCCGCTAAGGCCGAGCTCCTCTGCCTTCGCGTTCATCAGCGAGACGAAGCGCGCGGTCGAGCCCCGGCCGACATGCAGCGCGAGCGCCGTCGCCGCGTCGTTCGCGCTCGGGACGAGCGCGCCGCGGACGAGCTCCGCGACGGTGAGCTCCTCTCCACCGCGCAGGAAGATCGTCGACCCGCCGACCGCCGCGGCGGCCGGGTTGACGCGGACGACGTCGGACGGCCTGGTCCGCTCGAGGGCGACGAGAGCCGTCATCAGCTTCGTGATGCTGGCGATCGCCCGGGGTCGCCGGGAGCTGCGCTCGGCGAGGACGACGCCGTCCCGGCCGACCAGGTACCAGGCCGACGCCGCCAGGCGCGGACGCTCGGCGGTCCGCGTGGAGTCGTCGCTCGAGGCCTGAACCGGCGCCGCCAGCGCGGCGAGGAGGGCGACGACGGCGAGCAGGGCTCTGCGCATCATCGGCGCGACACTCTACTC
>JBOHBD010000071.1:0-5059 GCA_050698195.1 Gaiellaceae bacterium | reverse complement strand
CTCGAGCCCCCGCAGGGCTTCGCCGCCGAGACGGCCACGGCGACGATCCTCTGGTTCACCGGAACCCTCGGCTTCCCTGTCTCGACCACGCACACGATCTCGGGCGCCGTCCTGGGCGCCGGCGCGGTACGTGGCTTCTCGGCCGTCCGCTGGGGCGTGGCCGGGAACATTCTCGTCGCGTGGCTGCTCACGCTGCCCGCCGCAGGGCTCATCGGCGCCGGGATGGAGGTTCTCACCCGCGCTCCGGGGGGCACGGCGATCGTGTTCGCTCTCATGGCGCTGATCGCAGCGCTCGCGTTCCTGGCGCGCACGGTGCAGGCCCGCCGCGTCGTGGCGGCTCTCGCGGAGGCGTGAGCGGGAGGAGCTACTCGAGGTCCCGCGGCGTCGTCCGCGGCTCGTGCGAGGCGTCGGTGAACTCGCGGAACTCGCCCGTGGCCAGAAAGGCGGCCTGCTCGCCGATGTCGACGGCATGGTCGCCTATCCGCTCGAGGCAGCGTGACGCGACGATCGCGCGCAGCCCCCACTCGAGGTTCTCGGGAGCGAGCTCGAGGAGCCGCGAGACGACCCGCCGGTTCGAGCGGTCGATCAGCTCGTCGAGGCCGATGAGCGACTCCGCCAGCTCGGCGTCGCGACCGCGCAGCGCGTCGAGCGCGATGCGGATCATCTCCTGTCCGCGCTCCCCCATCTCCCGGAATGCCTCCAGGAGCACGTCGTCCGAAGGGAGGTCGGCCGAGAGCTTCGTCAGCTTCGCGATCGTCGTGCAGAGGTCGCCCATCCGCTCGAGATGGAGGTTCGAGTGGAGGATCGCGAGCACGAGCCGCAGGTCGCTCGCTACGGGAGTCTGGCGCGCCAGCAGAAGCTCGATCGTCTGCTGTACCAGCAGGTACACCTCATCGATGTCGTCGTCGAAGGCGATGACCTCGTCGGCGAGCTCCGTATCGTCGGTCACGAGCGCCTCGACGGCACCGCGGACCGAGCGGAGGACGAGCGCGGCCTCCGTATCCAGCAGCCGCTCGAGCTCGCGGAGCTCCTCCTGGAACGTCGCCCTCAGCTGCGTCATCGGCTACCCGAACCGTCCTGTCACGTAGTCCTCCGTCCGCTTGTCGGCGGGGGTCGTGAAGATCTTCGCGGTCGTGTCGTACTCGACGAGGACTCCGCGCCGCGCGCTTCCGTCCTCGTGGACTACGACGCTGAAGAAGGCGGTCATGTCGGCGACACGCGCGGCCTGCTGCATGTTGTGCGTGACGATCACGATCGTGTACTGGCGCTTGAGCTCGTGCATGAGATCCTCGATCCGCGTCGTCGAGATCGGATCGAGCGCCGAGGCGGGCTCGTCCATGAGGATCACGTCCGGCTCGACTGCGAGCGCCCGCGCGATGCAGAGGCGCTGCTGCTGGCCTCCGGAGAGGCCGAGCGCGCTGTCCTTCAGACGGTCCTTGACCTCGTCCCAGAGCGCGGCATCGTGCAGCGCCTTCTCGACCCGCTGGTCCAGCGCCTTCGTGGTCCCGAGCACGCGAGGCCCGAAGGCGACGTTGTCGTAGATCGACTTCGGGAAGGGATTCGGCTTCTGGAAGACCATCCCGATGCGACGGCGCACGTCGACGGGATCGACGTCGCGACCATAGAGGTCGGCGCCGTGGTACAGCACCGCTCCCTCCACCCTCGCTCCGGAAATCAGGTCGTTCATCCGGTTGAAGCAGCGGATGAACGTGCTCTTGCCGCACCCCGAAGGGCCGATGAAAGCCGTGACGGTGTTCGCGTGCACGTCGAGCGTCACGTCCTCCAGGGCCGGCTTCCCGCTGTACGAGACGCCGAGGTCGACCACGGAGAACACCTTCTCGCGCCGCTCGATCTCGTTGCGATCGAGCCCGCGGGACACCTCGGCGATGCGGGAGCTGTCGATGCGCGCGGATTCCATCTGGGTCACCGGGTCACCACTGCCGGCGGTAGCGGTTGCGGAGCAGGATCGCCACGGCGTTCATGCCGAGGACGATCACGAGCAGGACGATCGCGCCCGCCGCTGCCAGCGTCTGGAACGCGGGGTCGGGCTGCTTTGTCCAGTTGTAGATCTGCACCGGGAGCGCGGTGTAGGCCCCGAACAGCGTCGGGTCGAAGGCGACGTAGACGATCGCGCCGACCATGATCAGAGGCGCCGTCTCTCCGACCGCGCGCGAGAGCGCGAGGATCGAGCCCGTGGCGATTCCGGGAATCGAGGCGGGGAGCACCTGGCGCCAGACGACCTGCCACCTCGTTGCTCCGAGCGCGTACGCGCCCTGCCGGATCGAGTCGGGGACGGCGCGAATCGCCTCCCGCGAAGCGACGACGACCGTGGGCAGGACGACGAGGGTGAGGATCAGCGCGCCGGCGAAGACGACCCGTCCGACCCCGATGCCACGGACGATGAACGCGAGACCGAGGATCCCGTACACGATCGACGGGACGGCGGCGAGGTTCTGGATGTTCACCTCGATCAGCCGGTTCCACCACCGCTCGCGATTCGCGTACTCCTCGAGGTAGATCGCCGTGAGCACCCCGATCGGCACCGAGAGCACGAGGACGAGCAGCCCGAGGTAGAGCGTCGCGAGGATCGCGGGCCTCCCTCCCGCCTCTTCCGGCACGGTCGAGGGAGGATCGCCGAACAGCTGCCGGTCGATCTCCGGCCAGCCGGTCGCGAAGATGTCCACGAGCAGCGCCGCCAGCGTTCCGAAGGCGACGAGCATCGAGACGAACATCGCGCCCTTGAACGTGCGGTTTCTCCAGGCTCGGCTCACTCGTACACCTCGCGGAACTTCCGCACGAGCCGGATCGAGACGAGGTTCATGACGAGGGTGATCACGAATAGCGTGAGCCCCACCGCGAAGATCGTCTTGTACTCGATCGACCCGGTCGGGACGTCGCCGTTCCCGGTCGCGCCGATGAACGCGGTCATCGTCTCGATCGTCTCCCGTGGATCGAACGTGATCTGGGGAAGCTGACCCGCGGCGATGAGGACGATCATCGTCTCCCCGACCGCGCGCGAGAACGCGAGCACGAACGCCGCGACGATGCCGGAGACGGCGGCCGGGACCACGATCCTCGTCGAGACCTGGAGCTTGTCGGCGCCGAGCGCGTAGCCGCCGTCGCGAAGGTCTCGCGGGACCGCGGCCATCGCATCCTCGGAGAGAGAGGCGACGGTGGGGATCAGCATGACGCCGAGCACGAGGCTCGCCGCGAGGACGTTGAAGATCTCCACCTCGAGCCCGACGTCGCGGAGGAGCGGGGTCACGAACGTGAGCGCGAAGTAGCCGAGCACGACCGTCGGGATCGCGGCGAGGATCTCGAGCACCGGCTTGAGGATTTCCGCAACGCGAGGACGCGCGTACTCGCTCAGGTAGATCGCGACTCCGACTCCGAGCGGGAACGCCACGAGCGCGGACCAGAACGAGATCACGAGCGTCCCGACGACGAGCGGCACGACCCCGAAGCGGGCGGGCTCGAAGAGCGGCGCCCAGGTCGTCCCGAAGAGGAAGTCCCAGGGACGCACCTCGCCGAAGAACTCGACCGCGGGGAGGAGCAGTGAAAGGACGATCCCGAGCGTCGTCAGGACCGAGATCGCGGCGGCGACGAACAGGAGCCCTTGGACGAGGAGCTCCCCCGGCCGCATCCTCTTCCGCGGTAACGCGACCGCGCGCGGTGCGACGACTGCTTCCTGCACCGACACCTAGCCGATCGCTTCCTCGAGCTTCTGCAGCTGCTCGTCGATCTGCTCCTGGGTCAGCGGGACGTACAGGGCGTCCGCGGCGATCGTCTGCTCGTTCTCGAGCGCGAACCGCACGAAGGCACGGAGGTTCTCGTCCTCGTCGAGCGAGCTCCGCTTGACGTAGAGGAACAGCGGACGGGAGAGCGGCGTGTACGAGCCGTCTTGTGCGCTCTCCGCGCTCGGCGCCACGCAGCCTTCCCCGCCGTCGACCTCGAGCGCCTTCAGACGGTCCTGGTTCTCCTCGAAGTACGAGAAGCCGAAGTACCCGAGCCCCCCGCGCTCGCCGGAGACGCCCTGGACGATGACGTTGTCGTCCTCGCTCGGGGAGTAGTCGGTGCGGCTCGCTCCCTCCTCGCCGTTGATCTCGCCGGTGAAGTAGTCGAACGTGCCGGAGTCGGTTCCGGGGCCGAAGAGCCTGAGCGGTACGTCGGGGAACGAGGGATCCACCTGATTCCAGTTCGCCAGCTCGGATCCGGGAGCCCAGATCCTGGTGAGCTGGTCCACGGTGAGGCAGGTGGCCCAGTCGTTCTCGCGGTTGACGACGTTCGTGAGTGCGTCGAGCACGACCTGGAGCTCCACGTACTCGATCCCGTTCTCGGCGCAGATCGCCTGCTCGTCGTCTGCGATCGGCCTCGAGGCGTTCGAGATGTCGGTCTCGCCGACGCAGAAGCGGTCGAAACCGCCACCTGTGCCGGAGATGCCCACGGTGACCTGGACGTCCGCGTTCTCGCGCTGGAAGTCTTCGGCAGCCTTGGTCGTGAAGGGGCCGACGGTGCTCGAGCCGTCGGCGGTGATCGTGGTCCCGCCTCCGTCCCCGCCACCGCAGCCGGCCGCGATGAGGGCGATAGCAGCGATCGTCGCGACGAGCGTTCGCAGTCCGCATGTCTTCATGCCCAGAGTGTCCCGGGGCGATCGCGGCCAGCGGGCCGTCGACTGGTGAAGATGCGGTGAAAGTCCGGTGAAACGCCTACGCGGACTCGGGGAACGAGCAGCGAATCTCGAGACCGCGACCGCGCGCGCCGCGTGCCTCGATCGCTCCGCCGGCCTGCGTGACGATGTGCTTGACGATGGCGAGCCCGAGCCCTGTCCCCCTGGACGCCCGTGCCCGGTCGGCGCGGTAGAAGCGTTCGAAGAGGCGGGGGAGCTCGGCCTCCTCGACACCGATGCCGTCGTCGCGGCCGGACACCGAGATCGAGCCGTCCGCCTCCCGCTCGGCCGCCAGCGTGAACGTCGTTCCGGGGCCGGCGTAGCGAATCGCGTTGTCGGCGAGGTTCCTTGCGACGACGCGAAGCATCCGCGGACGAACGGCGAGCTCGATCT
>JBOHBD010000070.1:0-4136 GCA_050698195.1 Gaiellaceae bacterium | reverse complement strand
CCGCAGGACGTCGCGCTCGTCGAGGACGCGGCGGGTGCGCTGGGGGCGCGGTACCGCGGGACGCCCTGCGGCGCGCTCGGAGTCGCCGGCTGCCTCTCGTTCCATCCGCGAAAGGTCGTCACGACGGGCGACGGTGGCGCCGTGACGACCGACGAGCTCGCGCTCGACGCCGCGGTGCGGCGGCTGCGGCACCACGGCTGGGCGGCTCCCGGCGACATGCCGGCACCCGGCTTCAACTACCGGCTTCCCGACCTCCTCTGTGCCGTCGGGATCCCGCAGCTCGCCCGGCTCGAGGAGCTCCTCGCGGCGCGCGAACGCGTCGCCGGCTGGTACGCGGAGCGGCTCGCTGAGCTCGTGCTCGTGCCGCGGGCCGCCGACGGGGACCGCCACGGCTGGCAGGCGTACGTCGTCCAGCTCGAGCGCCGTGACAAGGCGCTCGCCGGGCTCCGGGCCGAAGGGATCGAGGCACAGATCGGGACGTGGGCGCTGCACCGGCTCGACGCGTACGGCTCGCAGGGGCCGTTCCCCGGCGCCGATCGGGCGTTCGAGCGGGCACTCGCGCTTCCCTTCCACGGCCGGCTGACGGAGCTGGACGTCGATCGTGTGGTCTCGACCTTGACACGATATGTGAGTGAGTGATAACTTCTAACGCACGTGGCGACGGGAACGAGGCAGACGGCGGAAGCACGGCGCGAAGCCGTGCTCGACGCCGCGCGCATCGAGTTCGCGCGCCACGGCCTGCACGGCGCCTCGACGGACGCCATCGCGCGGCGGGCGGGTATCTCGCAGCCGTACCTCTTCCGGCTCTTCGGCTCGAAGAAGGAGCTCTTCATCGCGGTGAACGACGCCTGCTTCGCCGAGACCCTCGAGGTCTTCCGCGCGGCCGCGTCCGGGACGTCCGGCGAGGCGGCGCTCGCCGCGATCGGGGACGCGTACAGGGGCCTGATCGAGAGCGATCGCACGATGCTCCAGGGCCAGCTTCAGGCATACGCTGCCTCCGTCGAGGACGAGGACGTCCAGGCGTCGACCGCCCGCGGCTACGGCCGGCTCGTCGACTACGTCGAGACGGTCTCGGGCGCCGATCGGCAGACGATCTCCCGCTTCTTCGCATCCGGGATGCTGCTGAACGTGCTCGCCGCGATGCAGTACTCGATCGGCGACGACCCGCGCGACTCGTGGGCCGCGCGTCTCGCCGAGGGCTGCACGGAGTGAGGCCCTCTCTTTTTTCACGCGCAAATTAGTGATCACTCACTACACAGATACCGGCGAGAGACAAGGAGGACACGATGAGAGCCGGGACGCGCACGGTCTGGACCTTCGTCATCACCTCGATCGCCCTCTTCATGGTCGTGCTCGACAACCTCGTCGTCTCGACGGCGCTACCCGTCATCCGGGTCGACCTCGCCGCCTCGATCGAGGAGCTCGAGTGGACGGTGAACGCGTACACGCTCACCTTCGCCGTCTTCCTGCTCACGGGTGCAGCGCTCGGCGACCGCTTCGGGCGCAAGCGCATGTTCATGCTCGGGGTCGCGATCTTCACGGCCGCCTCGGCAGCCGCAGCGCTCGCTCCGTCGGCCGACTGGCTCATCGCGGCGCGGTCGCTGCAGGGGTTCGGCGCGGCCATCGTGACGCCGCTGACCCTGACGATTCTGAGCGCCGCCGTCTCGCGAGAGCGGCGCGGCGCGGCGCTCGGTGCCTGGTCTGGCATCGCCGGCCTCGCCGTCGCTATGGGCCCGCTCGTCGGCGGCCTCGTCGTCGACGGGATCGCCTGGCAGTGGATCTTCTGGCTCAACGTGCCCGTCGGCCTGCTTCTCCTACCCCTCGCGACGCAGCTCCAGGAAACGACCGGCCCGGACCGGGCGCTCGACCTTCCGGGACTCGCGCTGGCGAGCGGCGGACTGCTCGGCGTCGTCTGGGGCCTCATCCACGGGAACGGCGACGGCTGGACGAGCCCGGTGATCGTCGGCGCCCTCCTGGGCGGTTCCGCGCTGCTCGCCGCGTTCGTGGCCTGGGAGCTCCGCACCCCGCGACCGATGCTGCCCATGCGGTTCTTCCGTGACCGCGGGTTCACCGCGGCGAACGGAACGTCGCTCTTCATGTACTTCGGGATGTTCGGCGCGATCTTCCTGCTGACGCAGTTCTTCCAGACCGCGCAGGGCTACTCGCCGCTCGAGTCCGGGCTCCGTGTGCTTCCCTGGACGATCATGCCGATGTTCGTCGCCCCGCTCGCCGGCGCGCTCTCCGACCGGATCGGCGGACGGCCGCTGATGGCTGTTGGGCTCGGGCTTCAGGCTGTCGGACTCGCCTGGATCGCGACGGTCTCGACCGCCACGATCGACTACGCGTCGCTCGTCGTCCCGTTCGTGCTCTCCGGGATCGGCATGGGGATGTTCTTCGCTCCGGTGGCCAACGTGGTCCTCTCGTCGGTCCGGCCGGTGGAAGAGGGCAAGGCGTCGGGCGCCAACAACGCGATTCGCGAGGTGGGAGGCGTGCTCGGTGTCGCCGTGCTCGCGTCGATCTTCGCTCGAACGGGTGGCTACGAGTCGCCGGAGACCTTCAACGACGGGCTCGTGCCGGCGCTCTGGATCGGGGCGGCCGTCGTCGGAGCCGGGGCGTTGGTCGCGCTCCTCATCCCGCGCAAGCGGCGACCGGCCGAAGGGCTTGCGCCTGAGCCCGAGCTCCGCGCTCAGGCGGAAGCGGCATGAGGCTCTCGACGGGAACGCTCGCCTCCGCGAGCGCACGTCACCCGTGGCGGACCATCGGCTCCTGGATCGCGGTCTTCGTCCTTGCCGTCGTCGCGATCGTCGGGCTCCTCGGCGGGAGCCTGACGACCGAAGGCGCGCCGACGAACGATCCGGAGTCCGAGCGAGCCCTCGACGTGCAGGAGCGCGCGTTCCCGATCGATCCGGCCTCTGCGGCGTCCGACATCGTCGTCGTGCGCTCCGAGCGCTACACCGTCGACTCAGCGGAGTTCGAGGCATTCGTCCGGGCTCTCGTCGAGGAGAGCGATACGACTGCGCTCGCTCGTGCACGGACCTACCTCACCGACTCGAACGGCCTCGTCTCCGAGGATCGCCACGCCACGGTCGTCCCGGTCGCGCTCTCCGCCGACGACGAGACGGAGTCGCTCATCGAGGCGGTCGAACGCGCCGACGAGGACGCCGCGTTCTCGGTTGCGGTGACGGGGGACGAGACGCTCGACCACGACTTCAACCTCCTCTCCCAGGAGGATCTGGAGGAGGGCGAGCTCCAGTTCGGGCTGCCGGCGGCGCTCGTGATCCTTCTCCTCGTGTTCGGCGCCGTCGTCGCCGGGCTGGTACCGCTCCTGATCGATCGTCTCGATCGTCGTCGCGCTCGGCCTCACCGCGCTCGTCGCGCAGCCGTTCGAGCTCTCGATCTTCGTGGTGAACATGCTCACCGGCATGAGGCTCGCGCTGGGAATCGACTACTCGCTCTTCGTCGTCTCCCGCTATCGCGAGGAACGGGGGCGCGGCCGCGAGCAGCTCGACGCCATCGCGGCCTCGGGGCTGACCGCGAGCCGCGCCGTCCTCTTCAGCGGCACCGTCTTCGTCGTCGCGATGTTCGGGATGCTGCTCGTGCCGAACTCGATCATGCGCAGCCTCGCAGTCGGGGCGATCCTCGTCGGCATCGTCTCCGTGGTCGCGGCGCTCACGCTCCTCCCCGCCGTCCTCGGCCTGCTGGGGGACCGCGTCAACTCGCTACGGATCCCGATCGTAGGCCGGCGCTCGCTCGAGGCGTCGAACCCGGAAGGCCGCTTCTGGGGCGCGATCGTGCGGTGGGTGCTCCAGCGGCCTGTGATCAGCCTCGCCGTGTCTGCCGTCGTGCTCGTCGCGCTCGCGCTGCCGATCCTCGCGATGAGCATCGGTACGAGCGGCGTGTCGACGCTGCCCGACCGCTTCGTCTCCAAGCAGGGGTTCCTCGCCCTCGAGCGCGACTTCCCCGGGACGACGACGGATCCGGTCGAGATCGTGGTCCAGCAGGCGTCGAACGAGGACGTGCGCGCAAGGCTCGCCGACCTCCGGGCGGCGCTCCTGCTCGACCAGCGCTTCGGGGAGGGGGGCGTCCGGTTCTCGAGCGACGGCTCCGTCGCGGCCCTCTCCGTGCCGGTCCAAGGA
>JBOHBD010000069.1:0-7066 GCA_050698195.1 Gaiellaceae bacterium | reverse complement strand
GCGCGACCGTGTCCTCGGGCGCGAGGAGTGAGTCGTCGAGACTGAACTCGATCCCCACGACGGTCTCGGGTACGTCGGCCGAGATGGTCACCTCACCCGAGATGGTCGCGCCCGATGCCAGGTTCAGCTTCGGGCAGATCTTCTTCGGCGAGTTCCCCCGGCACTCGGGGTCGGCTCGACCGGCGACGGCGAAACCAACCGTTACGACGATGCTCGCGGCCAGAAGCACCGTGAGCAGATACATGTAGCGATGCAGGGCATCTGTAAGGAAAGTATGTGGCGGCATGTGGCGGTCATCGACTCCCACCAGGACCTGCCGCTCCCCCGTTTGGTGGAAATCCCATACGAACGGCTGGTCGCGATCCCAGACCAACGGCGAGCCTGTCGACGGGCAAAGACTAGGCAGTGAGGAGAGCCGGACGGCCGCTGGTACTGTCCTGTGGCGGGGAAAGCGGACGGAGCTGGCGCATGTTCGTGCACGCAGCGGCCGCGGTCCGAACATCGGATGAGAGTCGTCATCGTCAACAAGTTCGCGCACCTCACCGGCGGCGCCGATCAGCACTGTCTCGGCCTCGCGGACGCGCTCGTCGAGCGGGGCCACGAGGTCACGTTCCTCTCCACCCAGGACGAGCGAAACGCCGATCTCGACGGCGTCTTCGTCCCGTGCACGGTTACGCACGGGTCTCGTGACACGATCGGGGCGAAAGCTCAGGCGGCCGTCTTCGCCAAGGCGCTCTGGAACCGGGACGCAGCGGCCGGCACGCAACGGCTTCTCGACTGGTTCCGGCCCGACGTCGTACACGCGCACAAGCTGTATCCGCAGCTGTCGGTCGCCCCGGTCGTCGTCGCGGCACGGGCCGGCGTGCCGGTCGTCCAGACGCTGCACGACTTCGAGATGATCAGTGCAAGCCCGATCGACGCGGGCGGCGGACGGTGGGACCCGGACGAGACGCGCCTTCGGTTCAAAATTCTGAACGGAGTGACGCGGCCCGTTCATCGGCGCGTACACGCTCCTCGCATCGCCTCGTTCGTCGCCGTATCGCGTTTCGTCGCCCGAGTACACGCTGGACACGGCATCGACGCCACCGTCCTGCCCAACTTCGTGCCCATGCGGGAAGGCAGCGAGTCGGGCCACGTCGCGTTCGACGAGCGCGGGGGAATCGTCTTTCTCGGCCGTCTCCGTCCCGAGAAGGGCGTCCTGGACGTCGTGGAGATGGCGAGACGCCTGCCGGAGATCCCCGTAACGATCGTCGGGTCGGGCGATCTCGAGGAGACGGTGCGAGGCGAGGCACGGAGGATCCGCAACCTCCGGGTCGCCGGATTCGTGTCCGACCCCGTCCTCAGCGATCTCCTTCGACATGCCCGCGTCGTCGTGATCCCCTCCCGCTGCCAGGACGCCGGCCCTCTTGTACCACTCGAAGCGATGGCGAAGGGGACACCGGTCGTCGCCTATGCGACCGGAGGGTTGGGCGAGTACGTGAGCGACAGTCGCGGGGGCAGGGTCGTGCCCGTCGACGTCGAGGCGCTCGCCGCGTCCGCCGCCGAGATTCACGACGACCGTTCGACCTGGGAGCGGCTGTCGGAGGCGGGCTTCCGGGCGATCGCGGCCAACCACACGCCTGCGGTGTACGTCGCCGGGCTGGAGCAGGTCTACGAGAGAGCGCTGCCGTGAGCAACGGGCCCGCGACACGCCGTGTCGTACTGGTAACGGGCGGAGCGGGCTATCTGGGCTCGACGCTCGTCGCCGACCTCCTCGCGCACGGGCATCCCGTCCGCGTCCTAGACTCGCTCGCGGTCGGTGACGGGAGGTCTCTGCTGCCGTTCTGGGGTCTCGAGACGTACGAGTTCCTCCGCGGCGACGTGAGTGACCCGCGTGCACGCAAGGCGGCGCTCGAAGGGGTCGCTGCCGTCGTGCACCTGGCGGCGGTCGTCGGCGATCCAGCGTGCAGCCGAGATCCCGAGCGTGCGCGGGAGGTCAATCTCGAGGCGACGCGGGCGCTCGTCGAGGAGGGCGCAGGTGCCGGACTCAGCCGATTCGTGTTCGCGTCGACCTGTAGCAACTACGGGAAGATGGACGACGGGGACCACTTCGTGACCGAGGAGTGGGACCTCCGGCCCGTGTCGCTGTACGCGGAGACGAAGGTGGCGGCTGAGCTCGACGTGCTCGCGTCCGACGCGTCCGGGTTTGCGACGACGTGTCTCCGCTTCGCCACGGTGTACGGGGCCTCGGCGCGCATGCGTTTCGACCTCACCGTCAACGAGTTTTCTCGCGACGCGCTGCTCAACGGGGAGCTCGTCGTGTACGGCGAGCAGTTCTGGCGGCCGTACGTCCACGTTCGCGACGCCGCCCGGGCGATCGCCACCGTTCTCGGTTCGCCCGTCGAAAGCGTTGCGGGGGAGGTGTTCAACGTCGGTGACACCGGCCAGAACCTCCGGAAGCAGGATCTCGTGGAGCTCCTGGTCGAGCGGCTGCCGGAAACTGTTATCGAGCGAGTCGCACAGACGGAAGACCCACGTGACTACCGCGTCTCGTTCGACAAGATCCAGTCGGAGCTCGGGTTCCGGACGACGCGAACGGTTGCCGAAGGGATTGACGAAGTGATCGGTCTCCTTCGCTCCGGTGCGATCGCCGATCCTTTCGGCGACCCGTACCGGAACTAGGGGTCACAGCGCCGAGTCTGAGCTCGGGCTTTCCGTTCGCCAGCGTTCGAGCGCTTGCTCGTAGTCGTCTCGACGACCGATGTCGAGCCAGGAGCCGGAGAACGGGAAGGTGCCGACCGGCAGCCCTCCGTCGAGCAGTGTGTGGATGAGGTCGGGAAAGTCGAAGTACCCGTCGCTCGGAATGTGCTCGAGGACCGCGGGCTCCATCACGTAGACGCCCATGCTGACGGTGAGCGCGCTCTCGGGCTTCTCGTCGTAGCCGACGAGACGGGGCGATTCGCCGGCCTCCACGTGCAGCACGCCGTAGTCGATCACGTGCAGCCGCTCGTGTGTGGCGATCGTGACCACGTTCCCGGCACGCCGGTGGAGATCTACGAGCGCGCGGAAGTCCAGGTCGGTGAGCAGGTCTCCGTTCATGACGAGGAACGTTCCCGTGAGGCCCTCCACGAGTCGCAGCGGGCCGGCTGTGCCGAGCGGCGAGTCCTCGTGGACGTACGTGAGGTGCGCCCCGCGAGGTCGCCCGTTGAACACCGCCTCGATGAGGTGGGCGAGATAGCCCACGCAGAGCGTGACGTCGGTGACGCCGCTCTCGATCAGCCGGTCGACGATGATCTCGACGATTGCGCGATCGCCCACCGGCATCAGCGGCTTCGGCAAGACCGATGTGTACGGTTCGAGCCGCCGGCCACGGCCTCCGGCGAGGATGACCGCTCTCACACCCAAGTCTTCGTTCATACCCGACGCCCCCCAGCGCCCGATTTACCCGTCTGAGTGTAGTGAGGGAGCCGCAAAGTGCGAGCCTGGTGGGACAAGACGGTGACCGGGCCGGAGTGGCGTGTACCCCTCTCCGACCTCCTGGTTGACGACGAGCTGCTGTCAGTGGGGCGCGACGTGTTGGCGTCCGGGTGGTGGAGCATGGGACCGCGGGTCGGGGAGCTCGAGGCCCGTTTCGCCGAGTCCGTCGGCACTGAGCACGCGATCGCGGTTTCCAGCGGGACCGCGGCGCTCCACCTGGCGCTGTTGGCCGTGGGCTGTGGTCCAGGTGACGAGGTCGTGCTTCCCTCCCTCAATTTCGTCGCCGCGGCGAACGCCGTCGTTCGGGCCGGAGCCTCACCGGTGTTCTGCGACATCTCAGGGCCGGATGATCTGAACCTCGACCCGGCCGACCTCGATGCCGCGATCGGGTCGAGGACGAAGGCGGTGCTCGTGCTTCATTACGCGGGCTACGCGTGCGATCTCGCGGCCGTTCTCGAGGTCGCGGAGCGGCGCCGCGTGGCGGTCATCGAGGATGCGGCGCATGCCCCGGGTGGAACGTGGGGAGACGGGCGCGCGCTCGGGACGATCGGCGCGGTCGGCTGCTTCAGCTTCTTCTCGAACAAGAACCTGCCGGTGGGCGAGGGTGGGATGGTCGTCACGGCAGACAACGATCTCGCCGCACATGTCCGCTCCCTACGCTCGCACGGGATGACGACGCTGACGTGGCAGCGGCATCGAGGGCATGCGAGCACCTACGACGTCGTGGAGGCCGGCTTCAACTACCGTCTCGACGAGCTTCGCGCGGCGATCGCGACTCTTCAGCTCGACCGCCTGGAAGACGCAAATGCGGCTCGCCGACGACACGTCCAGCGGTACCGCACGCTCCTGGACGGCGTCGCAGGTGTTTCGTTCCCGTTCCGAGGGGAATCGACTCTGGCGAGCTCCTCACATCATCTTGCCGTGGCAGTGCTGCCGGCAGACGTCTCGCGGGACGCCGTTCGCACGCGTCTGCAGGACGAGCGGATTCAGACGAGTGTCCACTACCCCCCGATCCACGGCTTCAGCTTCTACGCCCAGGCGGCCGGTCTGCGATCGCTGCCTAGGACCGACGAGATCGTCGAGCGCATCGTCACGCTCCCGCTCTTTCCGCACATGCGTGACGAGGACGTGGCGCTGGTGGCTGATGCGCTGGAGCGCGCCGTCCGCGCAGAGCGTGGAGGGGTCGCCTCGGTTTGACTTCTCGCCTTCAGCGGCGACAATGATTCAGGCGAGGGGGCGCAGGGCGTGAAAGGGGAAGAGGACGTGGCGGCGTGGGGTCGCGAGGTTCCGAGGTGCTCAGAGGCGCCGCAGCGTGTGCTGTGGCCGTTGACTGTCGCCCTCGTGGCAATGTCGCTCGTCCTCGGCCTCCCGGCCAGCGCGTCGACCACGGCAGCGTCCCTTCCTCCGGGCTTCCAGGAGGAGATCGTTCTCACGGGTCTGACCGAGCCGACAGCCATGCGAATCGCGTCCGACGGGCGCGTGTTCGTAGCCCAAAAGGGTGGTCTGATCAAGGTCTTCGACAGCTTCTCCGACCCAGAGCCCTCCATCTACGCCGACCTGCGCACGAATGTCCACAGCTTCGACGATCGAGGCCTGCTCGGCCTGGCGCTCGATCCGAGCTTTCCCGCGACTCCCCACATCTACGTTTCCTACGCGCACGACGCACCCATCGGCGGAACGGCACCGGCGTGGGGCACTCCCGGTGCCGACTCGGACGGCTGTCCGACACCTCCCGGTCCTACGCTCGACGGTTGCGTGATCAGCGGCCGGTTGTCGCGCCTCGTGCCGCCGCCGCCCAGCAGCGGGTCGTACCGAGACACCGTGCTCGCAGACTCGCCGGCCGGCTACTGGAGGCTGGGTGAGGCGAGCGGAACCACCGCCGCCGACGGAAGCGGAAACGGTCACGCGGGCACCTACATCGCTACCCCCGCCCTCGGACAACCCGGCGCTCTTGTCGACGACGCGAACACATCGGTCGACTTCGACGGCACGAGCGAGCACGTCGCGATTCCGTACTCGGCGGCGCTGAACCCCTCGTCGTTCACCGTCGAGGCCTGGGCCTACGTGACCGGAGGACAGGGCCGGTACCGCGCCGTCGTCTCGAACCGTGACTTCGCTCCAAGCTCCTCACGTGGGTTCATCTTGTACGCGAGCTCGAGCGACGCCTGGGAGCTCTGGCTGGGCAACGGGACGGGCGCGTGGCCCGCTGCATTCGGGCCACCCGTCGCACTCAACCGCTGGACGCACCTCGTCGGCACCTACGACGGAGCCACGGCACGGTTGTTCGTCGACGGGATCGAGGCCGCCTCGGTCGCAACTACTCACACACCGAATGCGAGTCGCCCGGCTCGCATTGCTGCCGGTGCGAACGAACGCCAGGCGGACTACCTGTTCTCCGGTCGGGTCGATGAGGTCGCGATCTATCCCGCCCCGCTCACACCGGCCCGCATTCGCGCGCATTACGAGGTGGCAACGGGCTCGCCGGCGCTCGCCGTCGAGCAGGTTCTCATCGAGGACTGGTGCCAGCAGTTCCCGACGGGCTCGACGGGCGCGATCGAGTTTGGAGCCGACGGGGCTCTGTACATGACAGCCGGGGCTGGAGCGAGCTACACGTTCACCGACTGGGGCCAGGAGGGAGATCCGCCGAACCCGTGTGGAGACCCGCCGGGCGGCGTCGGCGCGACCCTGACACCCCCGACCGCCGAGGGCGGCTGGCTCCGAAGCCTGGACCTTCGCACGCAGGGTGATTCGGTAGGGCTCGGGGGAACCCTTATCCGCGTCGATCGCACGACCGGTCAGGCGCTCCCCGACAACCCTCTCGCCTCGAATCCCGACCCGAACGCTCGCCGCATCGTCGCGTACGGATTCCGCAACCCGTTCCGAATCGCTATCCGCCCGGGGACTCGGGACGTGTGGATCGGCGATGTCGGCGCGGGCATCTCCGAAGAGCTCGACCGCGTTCCGGACGGCGCGGACGCGACGGTCGAGAACTTCGGCTGGCCGTGCTACGAGGGGACGATCCGGCAGCCCGGGTACGACGCCGCAGACCTGTCGATCTGCGAAGCGCTCTACCAGGAGGCTGGGGCGGTCACGTCACCCGTGTTTGCGTACACGCACGGCCAGCAGGTCGTTCCGGGGGAGACGTGCTCGACGACCACCGGATCCGCGATCTCCGGGCTGGCGTTCGCGCCGGCCGGGGGAGGGGCGTACCCGTCTTCATACGGCGGGGCGCTCTTCTTCGCCGACTACTCGCGCACCTGCATCTGGGTGATGTTCGCGGGTGCGAACGGCCTTCCCGATCCGACGACGGTGACGCCGTTCGTCGAGGGAGCGTCGTTTCCCGTCGACCTTCGGTTCGGGCCCGACGGCAAGCTCTACTACGTCGACGTCGCGACGGGCACGATCCGGCGCATCGACTTCTTCGGATCGAATCAGCCACCGACGGCGGTCGCCTCGGCGGCGCCGACGAGCGGGCCGGTGCCCCTGACCGTCGCCTTCGACGGCTCGGGCTCGAGCGACCCGGACGGCTCGATCGCCTCCTACGCCTGGGATCTGGACGGCGACGGCCAGTTCGACGACTCGACCGCGCAGCAGCCCTCCTTCCAGTACA
>JBOHBD010000068.1:0-4556 GCA_050698195.1 Gaiellaceae bacterium | reverse complement strand
AACGCGGAGACCGTGTAGACCTTGCGCTCGCCGTAGATGACCGGCTCGACCTTCACCGCTCCAGCGTAACCCGGGGGTCGTCTACAGAAGGATCTCAGCCGCGGTCGGCGGGTCGCAGCCGCGCGTCAGAAGCTCCACCGCGTCGTGGAGGTCGACCTCGCTCCCGGCGAGGCGCTCCGCGAGGTGAACGGGATAGCCGGCCTCGAGCAGGATGTGCAGCCGCCAGCTCTCCACCCGCGCAGGCTCGTTCTCGTTCCAGAGAGGTGCTTCGGTCGTCTCGGTCATGTGCGCGGGTTTCGTTGCCATAGAGACGTTCCCTTCCCGCAGATGTTGGCAGCTAAACGCTTGCCGACGACCGGGAGGCCTCGTAGCGCCTGGCGAGCTCGACGATGCGATCGTCGAGCCGCTGGCTCGCGGCGTCGGCGGCCTGCTGGAGCTGGTCCGCGATGAGACCGTCCGCGCGTCGCAGGAACGACTCGCTCGTTCGGTCGAGCTCCTCTCGCAGCCGGCTCGCGGCCTCCTCGCGGATCGCCTTCATCCGATTCTCGAACTCGAGCGCTCCCGCCTCGCTGAGCCGGTCGACCTCCCGCGCGGTCGCACGCTCGAGCTCGGCGACCTGGCGTCGCTCGAGCTCGCCGAACGCGACCTCGATCCGGGCTCGCGCGTCGCTCTCGGCCCGGTCGACCTGCTCCGCGACCGCGTGCTCGTGCTGGCGCAGGCGCTCCATGATGTCCTCGATCGCACGGCGGCGGTCGTCGGCCTGGATCTGCAGCTCCTCGAGCGCTTGCGAGAGCGCGTCCTTCGCCGTCCTCTCGAGCTCGTCCCGGAGCCGGGCGGCTGCGGCACGCTGCTGGTCGGCCGTCGTTCCGAGCTCGGCGGCTTCGGCTTCGATGCGTGCCTCGACCTCCCCGATCCGCTGCTTCTGATGCTGCTCGAGAGCCGAAACCTCTCCTTCGAGCGCCCGCTGCGCGCGCTCGAGGTCCGACTCCCACGCCCGCAACCGCTCCTCGACGCGATGCTCGACGGCGGCGACCATCTCGGCCAGCCGGTCCGAGAGCTCACGCTCGCGGACGGCGAGCTCGCCGCGGCGCTGGTCCGACAGCCGGCGCTCCTCGGCGACGTACGCGGAGAGCGAGTCGGCGTGGGATCGGGAGACCGCCACGCGGAGCTGCTCGGCTCTGATCGTCGACTCCTCCTCGGCGGCGACTCGGACGGCACGCCGCGCCTCGGCGATGAGGTCGTTGGTTCGCGCCGCGCGCGCCTGCGAGCGACGGAGCGCGAGGAAAAGCCCGGTGCCGACCAGAACGGCTGCGACGAGCGCTCCCGCGAGGATCCAGGCGATCAGCGGCACGGGTCCAGCTTAGAGCCGGAACGCGACGAGGGCCGCCGCGAGGAGGACGGTCGCGGCCGCGAGGAGCCGCAGTCCCCGCTCCTCCGCCGTGATCAGACGCGTGTCGTCGAGCGCCACGAGGCCGCCGTCCCGGAGCTCGAGCTCACCCCGAACCGCCGCAACTCGCCGCCGGACGAAGCGCACGTGGTTCGAGAGCGCCCGCTGGGCGAGAGAGAGCAGCACGCCGAACGCCGCGGCGATCACTGCGGCGACGCTGAGCCTCCCGGAGACGGCTGCGTACCCGCACAGGACCGGAAAGCCGCCCCAGGCGAGCCCGAACCAGAGGTCCGAGTGGAAGCGCCCCCCCGCGAGCTCGAGGTTGTAGGCCATGACGAGGAAGAGCCCGACCGGCACGAGGAGCGCCAGCCACGCCCGGAACACGGCTGCCCCGACGAGCCCGATCGCACAGGCGGCGCCGATCGAGACCGTGGCGAGGCCGACGAGGACGGAGTCCGGGATCCGTGTGCGAAGCGGCCGCCCGCGGAGCTCGTCGAGAGCGTGGGCGCCGATGCCGACTGCGAGCGCGAACGCCGCCACCGCGGCTCCCAGCCGGCCCCAGGCGATCGCGGGCGCCAAGCACCCGCCGATCACGACGAACGAGAGATGCCAGGCCGTGTACGGAGGGTGGAGAAGCGTCACGTAGTCGCGCCAGCCCCCGCGCTCGAGCGCGTACCACGAGGGCCTCACTCCTTCGTCCCCCAGATCACGACCCCGCCGCCGAGGCTCAGCCGGCGGGCCTCGGTGTCGCGGATGCCCGCCGCGCGCCAGAGCTCGAGCTGGCGCTCGAGCGGGTACTTGAACCAGAACGAACGGATGGACCCGCCGAGGAAGCCGCCGACGTCCTGCCAGCCGCTTCGGAGCACCGACCCTGCGAGCGGCAGTACGGCGCCGACGTAGAGCTCCCACAGCGGCCGCGCCGGGCCTCGCGGGACCCCGAACTCGAGAGACGCAACGACTCCGCCGGGGCGCACGACCCGCGCGAGCTCAACGAGCGTTGCGCCGGGGTCGTCGACGTAGCGAAGGAGGTACGTGAACGTGAGGTGGTCGAATGCGAGGTCGGGGAAGGGCAACGCCTCCGCCCGCCCGACGACCAGGTCGACGCTGCCCGCGAAGCGACGCAGTGCCGTCTCGAGCATCCCGGGACTCTGGTCGAGCCCGGTGACCCGAAACCCGCGGCGCCGGAGCTCGGCCGCGACGAGGCCCGTCCCGGTCGCGACGTCGAGGACGTGGCCGCCGTCGGCCGGCAGCCGCGAGGCGAGAAACCGCCGCCAGAGCGGGTCCTGACCGAGCGAGAGCGCCATGCCGACGCGGTCGTACGTGGCCCCGAGAGGCGCGAACAGCTCTCGCGCGTGGGCGGTTCGCTGCGACATGACGCCCTATTGTGGCGTCGTGAACCTCACCGACGAGCTCGCGCGGGCGGTGGGGCTCGCCGAGGCGCATGCGGTCGCCGGCGACGCCGTCTCCGGGATCATCGCGACCGAGCCCGCCCCCGGCCGGCGCGTCTACCTGTGCGCCTACGACGACGCCGACGGTTACCGAAGCTGGCTCGCGATCCGTGACGACGGGCTCCCCGTGTCGAGCCGCGTGGAGCTGCGCGAAGCCGTGTCGATCGCCGCGCTGTGCGAGGTTGCGACCGACGCGGCCGGGGGCGGAGACCTCGACTCGCTGATCGCCCGCCTCGAGGAGCTTCGCCGAACCGAGTCGCCGCCGACTATCGAGGACGCCGTGGAGGCTGCGCGAGCGCTTCGAACCGTGCTCGCGGACCCGCCTCAGCTCGCGACTCCGTCCCGTCTCGACGAGATCGGCGCAGCGACGAGGAGGCTCGAACGCGAGCTCGACCCGACCGCCGCCTCCCCGTTCTCGGCCGCGATGAAGTCGTCGCAGGACGCCGTCGGGGAGCTCCAGCGCGAGATCGAAGCCGGCTACCGGGTACCGCTCGACTAACCTGACGGCATGGAAGGCAGCGGAGGCTTCTTCCCGCTCGGCGGCGGCGATCCCGAGGAGCTGCTCGGCGCTCTGCGCGAGTTCGCGGAGAAGCAGGCCGAGTCGGTGCAGGACGCTCAGCGCGAGCAATTCGCGACGCTGACGCTGAACACGGCGGTGGAGCTGGCCGCTGCGGCGCTCTCCCGGGTGGAGGTCGAAGGATCGTCCGACGCGCAGGCGATCGCCCTCCGCGACGCGATGCGCATCCTCTTCCCGGAGGCGGTCGCGCTCGTCTCCGCGGCGCGACAAGGCTTCATGCGGCAGTAGGGCCTACGAGAGCTCGGCGCCGAGCGACGCGAGGAGGCTCCACCCGCCGTCGACGACGAGTGTCTGGCCGCGGATCATCTCCGCGTCGGGGGAGCAGAGGAAGGTCACGCACGCGGCGATGTCGTCGGGCGAGACCATGCGCCCGACGGGGTTGCGGCTCCCCATGTCGAGCATCGCGTCCTTGTTCGGGAAGTGCTCGAGCGCGCCGGTCTCGACGACGCCCGCGGAGACGGCGTTGACGCGGATCCCGCGAGGTGCGAGCTCGACGGCGAGGTAGCGGACGAGCGCCTCGAGCGCTGCCTTCGAAGCTCCGACGAGCGTGTAGTTGTCGAGCACGCGAGCCGAGCCGAGGCTCGAGATGCCGACGATCGACGAGCCCTCCGGCATCGACGGCGCGGCGGCGCGGGTCAGCGACAGGAGCGCACGCGCGTTCGCTGCGAGCGTCCAGTCCCAGTGCCTGTCGTCCGTATCGAGAGCTGGGCGGATGACACCGGTCGCCGCCGCATGGACGAGCACGTCGAGGGCGCCGAGTGCCGCCACCTCGTCCGCGATCCGCCGCGAGGCGACGTTCCCCCGCACGAGACTCACCTCCGCTCCGAGCGCGGCCAGCTCCGACGCCGTCGCCTCGGCGGCCTGGTCGCCGCGCATGTAGCCGATGGCGACCTGTCCGGCCCCGAGCGAGGCGAAGCGCACGGCGATCGCCTTGCCGATCCCGCGCGATCCTCCCGTCACGAGGACGGAAGCGCCGTCGAACCTCATTCGCGGCGTGGCAGTGGGTCGGACACCGGCGCCGACGAGGGAACCGTCTCCCAGCCGATGCGGCTGCGCGGCTCCGGCGCGCTGTCCTGCGCGAGCGAGGACGCGTGCCCGAGCCGGTCGAGGAGCTCCATCTTCTCCTCGCCGTACCGGCGTACCG
>JBOHBD010000067.1:0-2912 GCA_050698195.1 Gaiellaceae bacterium | reverse complement strand
GGTCATCTGCACCGTCCTCTCGGCCGACCTCGTGACACCTCACGACATCCTCTGCATCAACGGCGCGTCGGCGGCGCTCATGATCTCGCCGCTGCCGTTCCTCGGACCGATCGGCGCCGTCCGGGTGGGCCAGATCGAGGGTGAGCTCGTCCTGAATCCGTCGCTCGAGGAGCTCGAGGGCGCGAGCCTCGACCTGATCGTCGTCGGCACCCGCGAGGCGCTCACGATGGTCGAGGCCGGCGCCGACCAGGTCCCCGAGGACAGGATCCTCGAGGCGTTCGAGCTCGCTCACGCCGAGATCCGCAAGATCTGCGATGCGCTCGAGGATCTCCGAGCGCAGGTCGGCAAGCCGAAGTGGGTCGACGTCGCGCTGAGCGCCGAGCTCGAGCAGACGCACGGTCAGGCCGTTCGCGACGCGATCGCCGAGCGCGGCCTCCGCGAGGCCGCAGGCGTCGTCGACGAGCTCGTCGCGGCGGTCTCACCCGACATCTCCATGGCGTCGACCGAGGACGACATTGTCCGGCGCACGCAGATCAAGGCGGGGTTCGCGTCGCTACTCGAGAAGTCGCGGCTGGCCGCCGTGGAGGAGGCGGTGCGCGCACAATTCCTCTCCGAGCTCCGCGAGCTCACGGACGCTGAGCAGGACTCGAAGGAGCTCAAGTCCGCAAAGCGCGAGCTCCTGTTCGAGCGGATCGTCGAGGGGCTCGAGCTTCCCTTCCCTGTCGGCAACCCGCCGGCGGAGGGGGAGCCCGTGGTCAAGGACTCGACGACGCGGCAGTACATCAAGCGCGCGAGCGAGGCGGTCTACAAGGATCTCGTCCGCAAGAAGATCGCAGTGGACAAGCGGCGTCCCGACGGGCGCTCCGCGGAGGAGATCCGCCACGTCGAGTGCGAGGTCGGCGTGAGCGCGCGTACCCACGGATCGGCGCTCTTCACCCGCGGCCAGACGCAGATCATGACGTTGCTCACGCTCGGCACCGTGAAGGAGGGGCAGAAGATCGACGATCTCTCCCGTGAGCAGCAGCGCCGCTACATGCACCACTACAACTTCCCGCCGTACTCGGTCGGGGAGACGGGCTTCATGCGAGGCCCGAAGCGGCGCGACATCGGCCACGGCGCGCTCGCGCAGCGGGCGCTCGAGGCCGCGATCCCGTCGGTCGAGGAGTTCCCGTACACGGTCCGCCTCGTCTCGGAGACGCTCGAGTCGAACGGCTCGTCGTCGATGGGCTCCGTGTGTGGATCGACGCTCGCGCTGATGGACGCAGGCGTCCCCCTCGCGGCGCCCGTCTCGGGCATCGCCATGGGGCTCGTCAAGGAGGGAGACGACTACGTCATCCTCACCGACATCCAGGGTGCGGAGGATCACCTCGGCGACATGGACTTCAAGGTCGCCGGCACGCGGGACGGGATCACCGCGCTGCAGATGGACATCAAGATCACCGGCGTGACGCAGGAGATCATGCGGTCGGCGCTGGCACAGGCGAAGCAGGCCCGAATCTCGATCCTCGAGACGATGCTCGCGGTGCTGCCGGAGCCGCGCGCCGCGCTCGCCGGACACGCACCGCGTATCTCGACGGTGAAGATCGACCCCGAGCAGATCGGCCTCGTCATCGGCAAGGGTGGCGAGACGATCCGCGCGCTCGAGGCCGAGCACGAGGTGCAGATCGACATCGAGGAGGACGGCACGATCCTCATCTACGCGACCGAGGGCACGAAAGCAGAGGCCGCGATCTCGGCGGTCACCGCTCTCACGAAGTCGCCCGAGGTGGGGGATACCTACACCGGCAAGGTCGTGAAGACGACCCAGTTCGGGGCCTTCGTCGAGCTCAAGAAGGGCACCGACGGCCTGCTCCACGTCTCGAACGTCGGCCCGGGCAGGGTCGCGCACATCGAGGACGTGATGGGTCGCGGCGACGTCGTCGACGTGGTCGTGCAGGAGGTCGACAAGGAGCGGGGCCGCATCGGCCTCAAGCTCGTGGCCAAGCACGAGAACGGCGGGCTCGTCATGCCCGAGGAGCTCATCGAGCGCGCCAAGAACGCGCCTCCGCGCGAGGAGCGCGAGGAGCGGCCTCGGGGCGACCGCCGCGGCGGTCGCGGCGATCGCGGGCGTCCCCGCGAGCGCGAGCGGTCCTAAGGCAAGAGCCGAGGGCGGCGAGAGCCGCCCTCGTCCGTCAGTCGGCCGAGAGACCCCGGGCGCAAGGATCACTCGCGCGGGTGAGAGGGAGGAACACGGCGCTACGATCCGGCGCGTGTCCAAGCACGAGCTGAGCGAGCTCGCGACCGGAGAGCGCGTGATCTCCGAGCGCGTACCCGGGGTGCGCTCGGTCGCGCTCGGGTGCTGGATCGGGGCCGGCTCGCGGGACGAGCCCGACTCGCGCGCGGGCGTCTCCCACTTCATCGAGCACCTGCTCTTCAAGGGCTCGTCGCGCTACTCGGCTCAGCAGATCGCCGAGCTGTTCGACGAGCTCGGCGGCGAGCTGAACGCCGCGACCTCACGGGAGACGACGGTCGTCTACGCCCGCATCCCCGACGACCGGCTCGAGATCGCGCTCGACGTGATGGCCGACATGCTCTACCGGCCCTCGTTCGACGAGGTCGACGCCGAGCGCGAGGTCGTGCTCGAGGAGATCGCGATGGTCGCGGACACTCCGCACGACCTCGTCCACGACATCGTTGCCGAAGCGGTCTTCGGAGGCCATCCGCTGGGGCGCCCGGTGATCGGCCGTGCCGACGTGATCTCGAGCGTGTCACGCCGTGCGCTAGCCGCGTACCACCGCCGCGCGTACGCGGGCGACCGGGTCGTCCTCGCCGCGGCTGGGAACGTGCGACACGAGGAGCTGGTCGAGCTGCTCGAGAAGCGCAGAAACGGCGCGCGCCCGGACGTGCGGCTTCCCGCGCGCAGGTCCGTTCGC
>JBOHBD010000066.1:0-3113 GCA_050698195.1 Gaiellaceae bacterium | reverse complement strand
CCTCCGTCGTCCCCCAGTTCTGGTCGGCGTGCCAGACACCCGGCGGGATGCGGACCAGGCCCGGAGTCGCCCGGCTGAAGCTGACGACGTCGATCGCGCCGTGGCTGGGCGCGTCGGTGCGCCCGTCGTAGAGCACGACCCGCACGTCGGCCGAGGCGACGAAGTACCGGTCCGTCTGGTGCTCGTGCATCGCCCAGCCTTTGATCCTCCCGGGACGGATCGTGAACTCGTAGGCGTAGACGACCGGCTCGCGCCAGAACGGACGACGTGTGTCGAGCGCGGCGACGAGCTGGCCGCGATGGTCGCCGTGGATGACCAACCGCTCGATCTCGACCCCTGCGATCGGTGACGGCAGCCGGTTTCCGTCGCGGGTGACGGTCGGATCGTCCCGTGTGCCGCTCAGCTGCATGGATCAGGCGAGGGCGTATCGCGTCGGCGCGTCGAGCTCCTCGAGCGAGCCCGTGAACCGGTAGCTCCGCTCGGTCAAAGAGGCGAGCGAGGCGGGTGAGGAGTACGTGACGGTCGCGAGGACCCGCGGCTCCGTGGTCGAGAAGCCGCCTCGATGGAAGCCCGCCGTGTTGCAGAAGATCAGCGTCGCCTTCGGCCCGGTGAACGCGTGCACGGCGGAGGCGGGGATCTTCTCCTCGAGCTCCTCCTCGGTCGGGTAGTTCTGGCCGAGCGGGCTCCACGGCCAGGCGTCCGCGTACGGGCCGCCGGGCTGGCTCCCCGGGACGTACTGGAACGGCCCCATGTCCTCGTCCACGTCGACGAGGTAGAGGAAGGCCTTCAGCAGGTGCTTGTCGTTGTAGTCGCGGTGCCAGCGCTGGGACGAGACGCGCTCGGCACCGGCCGGCTGCGGCACCGAGTACCACACGTCGACGTACTCGAGCTTCGACCACATCCTCAGGTACGCGTTGGCGACGTCCACCATCCTCCGCGACGCGACTGCCCGGAACCACGGGTCGTCGAGACCGACCTCCACGCCGTAGCTGTGGAGGCGAACGACGAACTCCTTGCCCTCGCGCACGCGAACCTTCTCGCCTCCGGCGGCGAGATCGGCCTCGGTCGCCTGGACGAACCGGTCGCGCTGCTCCTCGATGTCGCGCCAGAGATCCCCGTCGGGGAAGAGCTCTCCGAACGGCAGCACCGAGTATCCCTGGGAGTCGACCTCGGAGACGATCCGTTGCTGGACGTCGTCCAGCTCGGGATGCGCGTGCGCGTAGAGACGGCGGCTCTTGCGGTTCGAGAGGACGCGGTCGTGGAGCTCGTAGGTCGCTCTGATTCCCCGGCGCTCGAGCCCGGTGGCGACCCTGGTCACCCGCGATGAGAACTTCGTCTTCAGCCTGTGCATCGTCTGGGGGCGCTAGCTGAGTACCGGTCGCCTACCTTACAGCCGCAACCGTGACCAAGGTCTTCTTCACCTTTCGCGACTCCCCGCAGCGGCGCCGGGCGCTCGCGGCAGAGCCCGGATCGGCCGAGCGGTATGTCCTCTTCGGCCTCGACCAGCTCGCGGCGCGCGGGTTCGGCACGCGTCACAACCTCGGCCGGCCGGGGCCGCCGCGCCGGTGGGCACGAGTGGCCGGGGGTGCGCTGAAGAGCGCCCTCGAGCGGGCGGGCGGCTACGGCGGCGACTTCGCGACGGTGCTCGCGTCGCTTCGAATCGCCAACAGAGCCGACGTCGTGCTCTCGACGGTCGACACGGTCGGGATCCCGCTGCTGCTCCTGAAACACTGGGGCCGGCTTCGTCCCCCGCTCGTGTACGTGGCGATTGGGCTCCC
The DNA here is from genome assembly GCA_050698195.1 of Gaiellaceae bacterium. Classification (GTDB taxonomy): domain Bacteria; phylum Actinomycetota; class Thermoleophilia; order Gaiellales; family Gaiellaceae; genus GMQP-bins7. Next base: position 1,335 of record JBOHBD010000066.1, on the reverse strand, counting down.
GGAGCGCCTCGCGCAGCTGCGTTCCGACCGCATGCGGCGCCTGTACGCGGCGGCTCTCCGCTCCTGTGCGTCGGTGGTCGTGTACAGCGAGCACGAGGCGGACGACTTGCGGAGCTGGCTCGCACGGCTCGGCGCCCGCCCGCGCGTCGAGTTCGTTCCCTTCGGCGTCGACACGAGCTCCTTCGCGCCCACGGCCGAGCCCACGACCACGGACGTCGTCTCGATCGGCGTCGACCCGCACCGCGACTTCGATCTGCTCGTGCGCGTCGCGGCGCGCCTGCCCGACGTCGCCTTCCGCATCGTGACGAGCGCCGATCACGCGCGTGGCCTCGGGACGAGGCCGGAGAACGTCGCGCTCGAGGTGGACATCCCGTTCGAGGAGATGCGGCGCAGGCTCGCGGAGGCTCGGGTCGTCGCGCTCCCCGTTCGGGAGAACAGCTACTCGGGCGCGACGACCGTCCTCCTCCAGGCGATGGCGCTCGGGAAGCCGATCGTCGTCACGCGGACGAACGCGATCGCGACCGGGTACGGGCTCGTGGACGGCGAGAACTGCAGGCTCGTCGCACCGGGCGACGCCGAGAGCTTCGAGCGGTCGCTCCTCGACGTGCTCCGCGACGACTGGCACGCGCGCGCGCTCGGGGCGAGCGCACGGGCGACCGTCGAGCGCGAGCTCACGTGGGAGCGCTACGTGGACCGGATCGCGCGGCTGCTTCGCGACGCAGCCGCAGCACCTGCGCCATCCCGGCCGGAAGCTGCGTGAACCCGGCCGGCGCGAGGTGCTCCGCGATCTCGGCGGCGGTGCAACCGGCCCACGGGTGAACCTCGACGAAGAGCTCGCTCACAGCCGACCACGCCTCGGCGGGCGTCGCCAGCACGATGCCGCACTCCTCGCCCTCCGTGTTCACCTTCACGACGAGCCGCGAACGGTCGTCCGTGAGCGACTCGGCCTCGTTCAGGACGTCCGTCATCGCCTCGACCGGCACACGCTGCGTGCCGACTTCCCACTGCGCCCAGGAGTCGGGCGGATGGAGCGCATGCGCCCACGACCCGGCCATGACGTGCAGCGCCGCCTCTCCTCGCTCGGCTCCGACCGCGGAGTGGCGAATGCGCCAGTCCGCGCCCCGGTCGCGGTAGCCGGCAGCCGCCCGTTCGAGGAGCTCGAGGTTGGCCGTCTCCGGCTCGAACGAGATGACCGTGCGGGCACCGCGGGCGAGCGCATGCGCGCCGTAGTACCCCTTGTGCGCGCCGAGGTCGAGGACGACGGCGCCGGTGTAGTCGGTCGGATAGGCATCGTCGGCGACGACGAACTTGAGCGACTCCCAGTCGACCTCGTAG
>JBOHBD010000065.1:0-2875 GCA_050698195.1 Gaiellaceae bacterium | reverse complement strand
GCGCGCGAGGTCGCCGGTGATGCCGAAGACGATGAGGGCGTCGGCGTCCTGGCTCACGTGCTCCGCCCTCGCCGCGTAACCTCCCCGCGAGACGCGTGGACCCGTCCGGACATGGACGGGATGCTGGCGGAAAGGAGCGGGAGTGGCAACCGACACACCGATGCAGCTCGGCATCGTCGGGCTCGGCCGGATGGGATCGAACATTGCGCTGCGCCTTCTTCGCGACGGCCATCGCGTGGCGGGGTACAACAGGACCCCGCAGCCGGTGGCGGCGCTCGAGGCGGAGGGTGGGACCGGCGCAGGGTCGCTCGATGAGCTCGCCGCCGCGCTCGAGAAGCCCCGTGCGGTGTGGCTCATGCTCCCCGCCGGCCCGATCACGGAGAGCGTCCTCTGGGAGGTCGCCGAGCGGCTCGAGCCCGGGGACACGATCGTCGACGGCGGCAACACGCACTACGCGGACGACATCCGCCGCGCACAGGAGCTCTCCACGCGCGGGATCGCGTACCTGGACTCCGGCACGAGCGGGGGCGTGTTCGGGCTCGAGCGCGGGTTCTGCCTGATGATCGGGGGAGACGAAGGCGCGTTTCGCCGGCTGGAGCCGATCTTCGCGTCGCTCGCTCCAGGGATCGACGCAGCGCCTCGCACACCCTCGCGGAGCGGCGTCGCGGCGCCCGAGGAGCGCGGCTACCTCCGCTGCGGCGAGAGCGGCGCCGGACACTTCGTGAAGATGGTCCACAACGGCATCGAGTACGGGCTCATGGCCGCGTACGCCGAGGGCCTCAACCTCCTCCACCACGCCGACGCAGGACGTGCCGAGCGCGCCGCCGACGCCGAGACGGCGCCGCTCGCGCATCCCGAGCTGTACGGGTATCAGCTGGACGTGGCCGCGATCGCGGAGCTCTGGAGGCGGGGCAGCGTCGTCGCGTCGTGGCTGCTCGACCTCACCGCGAGCGCGCTGCGCGAGTCACCGGATCTCGAGGGATTCGCCGGACGCGTCTCCGACTCGGGCGAGGGCCGCTGGACGTCGATCGCCGCGATCGAGACGGGGGCGCCGACTCCCGTGCTGACGACCGCGCTCTACTCACGCTTCACGTCGCGCGGCGAGGAGGACTTCGCGTACCGGGTCCTGTCGGCGATGCGGGCCGAGTTCGGAGGACACGCCGAGAAGCGCGCGTGAGCCTCGCGGTCGAGGTCCATGCCGATGCCTCCGCGGCGACTCGGCGGGTCGCGTCGCTGATCGCCGAGCGAGCGCGTGAGGGTGCCGGGAGGCGCGGCCGCTTCACGCTCGCCGTGAGCCGCGGCCCCGAGCTCATCCGCCTCATCGCCGCGGAGGACATCCCGTGGCAGCAGGTCGTCGTGTACCAGGTTGACGAGAGAGTGGCTCCTCCTGGCCACGAGGACCGGAACCTGACGCACCTCCTCGCGGGCGTGCCACACGACTCGGCCCGCCCCATGCCGGTCGACGACCCCGATCCCGAAGACGCGGCAACGCGCTACGCCGGGGAGCTCCCGGACCGGCTCGACCTCGTGCATCTCGGCCTCGGCCCCGACGCCCACACGGCCTCCCTCGTCCCGGGCGACCCGGTGCTCGACGTCCGGGATCGTCTCGTCGCGATCACGGCGGAGTACCGCGGCTACCGCCGGATGACGCTCACCTATCCGGCGCTCGAAGCCGCGCGAGAGATCGTCTGGCTCGTGACCGGAGAGTCGAAACGTGACGCCCTCGCGCTCCTGCTCGCAGGCGACGCGTCGATCCCCGCCGCCCGAATCTCGAACCTGCATCAGCTCGTCATCGCCGACGAAAGGGCGGCAATGTTCGGCGTGTAGCGTGGCCTGCAGTCCACTGACGCGGTGCCCGCCCCAGATCGACTGCTCGCTAGTGACAACGTGTTACTTGCGTTGTCCTCGTTACGAGAGGAGGGCGCGCGCAGTCGCGCGGAGCATGTCGACCCCGAGCTCGAGGTCGGCGACGGCGATTCGCTCGTTCGCGGAATGGACGAGCTTCGTCGCGAACTCGGCGTCCATCTCCTTGATCGGGAAGAACCCGTAGGCGATGGTGCCGAACGCGTCGCGCAGGTAGTGGCTGTCCGTGAACCCGGGGCAGGCGATCGGCGCGATTCGCGCGCCCGGCTCGATCTCGGAGACGAAGCCCGCGATCGCGTCCCAGAGAGGCGTCTGGATGGGGGAGCGCGTCCCACCGACCGCCTCGAGCCACACGAGCTCGTAGCTCCCGTTTCCGAGCACGGCTCGGATGAGGGGCTCGACGTCGCTCGGCGTCTGTTCCGGGAGGAGGCGGCAGTCGACGGTGACCTCGCACAACGCGGGGATCACGTTCCGCTGGTGCGACGCGTCGATCATCGTCGGCGAGAGCGTCAGCGCGAGCAGCGGCTCGACGAGCGCGGGCAGGCTCGGATGGAGTGCCTCTGCCCGAGCGATCGCCTCCTCGAGGGGAGGGGTCTCGCCGAGCACGGTCTCGAGGAAGCCGCGCGCCTCCGGGATCAGCTCGCGCGCCGGCTCGTAGGCGCCGAGCGCCTCGACGTAGCGAGCGGCCTTGACGAGGGCGTTGTCCGCGATCCCGGGCATCGAGGCATGGCCGCTGCGCCCGTGGACGCGCAGCTTGAACGGCGCGGACATCTTCTCGGCCGTCGCGCACAGGTAGACCGGATCGCCTCCCAGGACGAACCGGTCACCGCCACCCTCGTTCACGGCGTAGTCGCAGCGGACGGCGTCCGGATGCGCCTCGACGAGCCAGCGCAGACCCCAGCCGTTCCCGACCTCCTCGTCCGCGACGACTATCAGAAGCAGGTCGCCCGAGGGTGAGAAGCCCTTGCGCTCGAGCGACGCGAACGCGACCGCGGAGGCGGCCACCTGCCCC
>JBOHBD010000064.1:0-1870 GCA_050698195.1 Gaiellaceae bacterium | reverse complement strand
AGCGAGTGGTCAATAGGTGGTCAGCCGCTTCTTCTGCTCCGCGCAAACCCGCATGGCTGAGCGAAAAAACGGAGTGGGCGGTACTGGGCTCGAACCAGTGACCCCCAGCTTGTCGAGCTGGTGCTCTCCCAACTGAGCTAACCGCCCCCGGGGAGTCGATGATAGCCGCTTCCGCGCGGGCGCTCAGAAGATCTCGGGGCACCACGGCGCGCGATCCGACGCGAACATCGCGTCCGCACGCGCCGCCGCTCCTCGGCGCAGCTCCTCGACCCGGCCGCCGCGGACGAGCTGCGAGAACGTGATCCCACCGAGGTAGACCGCACCGAGCGCGCTCACGTCGCAGCGCAGCTGCGGGGCGGCCCGCGTGCGCTTCGCTCTGCCGTCCGCCAGCCGCCAGCGACCCTCGTTCCAGGGGCAGAACGCGTCCACGACATCGAAGACGACGGCCCCGTCGGCCGCGTAGCCACGCGCGGAGAGCGCCTCCCCGACGTCGACCAGGCGCGCCCACAGGCCGTCGCCGACCCGGAACTTCATTCGCCTGGGCGTGGCCAGGAGCTGGAAGAGCGGGTGGTCGAGCGGCAGCAGGTGTGCCGTTACCCGCGCGGCCCAGTCGACGTCGAGGAGGTAGCGCCAGAGCTCGGCGGTCGGGGTACCGTCGAGAGCGATCGCCTCGACCACTTCGAGCTCCGAGTCGGAGACGCCGGCCTCCCACTTCGGCTTGTGGCGGTAGACCGCGTATCCCTCGGGCGTACCGCCGCGCTCGAGCACGACGAATCGCTTCGGAGGATCTCCCCCTCCACCCGGCGGCTCGAACAGGATCCGGAGCTCCCACCAGTTCCGTGAACGCCCGAGCATCCCGGGTATGCGCCGGCGCACCTTGTTCCAGACACGCGGGAAGAGCTCGAGCGCTTCGTCCTTCTCGACGAAGCGCAGCGCGCTGCCGTGCTCGAGCGGCAACGTGAACCCGGCGGCGTGGCGGGGGAGCGAGATCTCGCCGCAGAGCGATGCCATGCCGTAGCCGAAGCGGCCGTAGATCGTCTCCTCGGAAGCCCAGAGGAGGGCGACGGGCTCGCCGCGCTCGTGCACGTCGTCGAGCTGGGCTCGCATCATCGCCCGCAGCACGCCGCGCCGGCGGTGCGTGGGATACGTCCCGACGACCGTCACGCCGGCGGTCGGCACGATTGCGCCCGGGACGGTCATCTCGAAGGGGAACGCCCCCGCTCCGCCCACGATGCGCCCGTCCTCGCGCGCCGCGTGCATCCGCTCGATCGGCAGGTTCTTCGAGAAGCGCTCCATGCGCTCTTCGGTCGGATCGAGGCCGAAGTACTGGCCGATCGCAAACACCGCCTGCCCGAACTCCACGAGGTCCTTGCAGGGCGTGACGCGAAAGCTCACGCAATCTTCTCCAGCGGCGCGTACTCGACCATCAGCCTCCGTTCGGTCCCGTCCTCGGCGAAGCGGATCGTAACGACGCCTCCGGGCTCGACCCCGGTGACGATTCCCTCCCCGAGCGAGCCGTGGCGAACCGCGTCGCCCGTCGAGAGCACGAGACCGGCATCGCCGCGAGGCTCCACGCTCGGCCGGGCGCCGTAGCTCGCCCACGAGGAGGGCCGTAGCCGCTCCCGCTCGACCTCGCTCGGCAGCTCGTCGAGGAACCGCGAGGCGAGGTTGTAGCTCCTCCGGCCCCAGAGCGACCGCGAGAGCGTATGGGTCAGCGTCAGCCGCTCCATCGCGCGGGTCATCCCCACGTAGCAGAGCCGGCGCTCCTCCTCGACACCCTGCTCCTCGATCGCGCGGATGTGCGGGAAGACCCCCTCCTCCATCCCGATCGCATAGACGGCCTTGAACTCGAGCCCCTTCGCGTTGTGCA
>JBOHBD010000063.1:0-9415 GCA_050698195.1 Gaiellaceae bacterium | reverse complement strand
ATCTCGTCCTCGGTCCGCCATTTCGCCTGTCCCGAGGTCCTGCTCGGCCTCGTCCCCGGCTGGGGAGGGACGCAGCTCGTGCCCCAGCTCGTCGGGACAGAGTTCATCGTCGAGAGCCCGCTCCGGCAGAACCGGATGCTCACCGGCCCCCAGGCGTTCCAGCGCGGGTTCGCGGATGCGCTCCTCGAGCCGGTGGAGTTCCTGGACGAGTCGCTGGCGCTGCTCCTCGAGAAGATCGAGGACGGCGGGGGGAAACGCCGACCGCAGGCCGATCGCTCCGACGTCGCGGAGATCACTCGCAAGGCACGGGCGCGGCTCGACGGCCAGGTGCACGGCGCGACGCCGGCCCCGTACCGCGCGCTCGACCTGATCGAGGGTGCCGCGGCGTGGTCGCTGGAGGAGGGCTATCGAGCAGAGGAGGATGCGCTCGCCGAGCTCCTGCCCGGCCAGGAGGCGCAGGCGTCGGTGTACGCGTTCAACCTCGTCGAACGCCGTGCGAAGTGGGGAGTCGGCATCCCCGACGCCCAGCCGCGCCGCGTTCGGAAGGTCGGGATCGTCGGCGCGGGGCTCATGGCGCGACAGCTCGCCCTGCTCGTGCTGCGACGACTCGAGGTCCCGGTCGCGCTCCGCGACTTGACGGAGGGACAGGTCGACGACGCGATCGGGTGGGTCCGCGGCGAGCTCGACGAGCTCGTCCGGAAGGGTCGCCTGGGCGAGGGCAAGGCGCGCTTCCTCGGCTCCCTCGTCGGCGGAGGAACCGGCTGGAGTGTCTTCGCGGGCTCGGACCTGGTCCTGGAAGCCGTCTTCGAGGAGATGGAGGTGAAGAAGGACGTCTTCGCCGAGCTCGAGAGGGTCGTGTCGCACGAGTGCGTGCTCGCGACGAACACGTCCTCGCTCTCGGTCACGGAGATGGGGGCCGACCTCGAGCACCCCGAGCGCGTCGTCGGCATGCATTTCTTCAACCCGGTCGCAGTGCTCCCGCTCGTCGAGCTCGTACGCACCCCGGAGACGGACGACGTCACCCTCGCCACGGCCTGGGACGTCACCGCGAAGCTGCGGAAGCGGGGGGTGCTCGTGCGCGACGCCCCTGCGTTCGTCGTCAACCGCGTCCTGAGCCGGACGACGACCGTCCTCATGGACGCGCTCGAGCACGGGAACTCCGCGGACGAGACGGACGAGGCGGTGTTGCGGCTCGGGCTGCCGATGGCACCTTCCGTCCTCTTGCAGATGGTCGGGCCACGCGTGGCGAACCACGTCCTGCACACGCTCCACGACGCGTACCCGGACCGCTACCCGCTCTCGCCGACGCTCGACAACTTCGCCGAGGGCAAGGACGACGTCGTCGTCCGCGAGCACGCCCCGCGGACGATCGACGAGATCCACGAGGCGGTTCTCGAGGCGATCGCGGACGAGGTCCGGCACATCCTCGAGGAAGGCGTCGTCCCCGAGGCCGCGGACGTCGACACGTGCCTCATCCTCGGTGCGGGCTACCCGTTCTGGCTGGGCGGCATCACGAAGCACCTCGACCAGACCGGCGTGTCGCAGCGCGTGACCGGGCGCCCGCTCGCCGAGCTAGCGGGGGCGAGGGCTTGAGGCTTGACTGCTCGACCCGCCCGACTCTGAGGTATGCTCTGAACGTACCGCTCGCCGGATAACAGGCGAGCGTCAACTCTTCGGAAGGAGCGGCACGGAAGTACGTGCTGCGCGAATGCACGAAGCGACGACTACCCCGACCCTGACGTCGGAGACACCCGATCACCTGACTGCGGCGGCCCGTCGTGCCGAAGCGTGGTTCGGCGAGCCGTTCCTGCACGCCGACGAGGAACCGACCGTCGCCCTCGCCCCGGGCACGGCGCGCCGTGCGGCGCTCGACCACGCGCTCGAGGAGATGGAAGCAGGGCGTGCGGCGCCGTCGCCGCGCTGGAGGGTGCGGTACGGGCTCATGCTGGGGCTCGAGCGTGTGCTCACGGAGGATCCCGTCAGAACCGCGACCGGAACCGAGCTACGACGGCACCAGGTCGACGCGCTCGCGGGGATGCTCGCCGAGCTCATCGCGTCGACCCAGCGCTCGGCAGACGAGAACGGGAACGGCGGAAACGGCGCAGTCGCCGAGGCCGAGCTCGACGAGGACGCCGAGGACGACTACGACGCCGGCTTCGTCGACGAGAAGGAGACCGAGCGCGGTTTCCACGGGGCCGACCCGGGAGCGGTGCGCCGGTACCGCTTCCGCCATCCGACGGCATCCGGGAAGACCATCGCCGCAGCAGGATTCGTCGAGGCGGCGCGCGAGCTCGGCGTCCTGATCCTCACGCACCGGCGCCTGCTCGTCTCCCAGTTCAAGCGCGATCTGACGACCGAGGGATACGGCGACCGCTTCGCCGACGCGATCCTCGACGGCGGCGGAACGCCGCGAGTGAACCCGATCACGATCCAGACGTACGCCTGGTTCGCCCGTCACGGGTCGGAGCTCGACCGCAAGACGTACCACCTCGTCCTCTGCGACGAGGCGCACACGGCGCTCGGAGAGAAGACGAGCGCGGCGATCCGGGCATTCCACGACCCGCTCTACATCGGCATGACCGCGACGGAGCACCTGATCGCGAAGCAGGTGTCGGACGTCTTCCCCGCCTCGGTCGACGACCTGCCGCTCGCCGATGCCGCACGGCGCGGGCTCATCGCTCCGCTTCGCTGCATGCGCGTGCCGCCTGCAGCGGCGATCAACTCCGTCCCGATCGTCGGCGGAGACTTCGAGGAGCGCTCCCTCGCCGCGGCCCTCGACCACGAAGCCCTGAACCAGGCGGCGGCGAGCCTCTACCGCGACCGCTTCGGCGCGACGCCCGGGATCGTGTACGCGGCGGGCGTCGACCACGCCTACAACCTCGCGCAGGAGTTCCGCGCCGCCGGGCTGAAGACGGAGGCGGTCTCCGGGCGCACGCCGCCCGCCCGCCTGGCCGAGACCCTGGCCGCGTACGAGCGCGGCGAGATCAACGTCCTGATCAACGCTCAGCTGCTCGCCGAGGGGTGGAACTCTCCCCGCGCGACCGTTTGCATGCACCTCGCCCCGACGGCGTCCCGCCGCGTCTACCAGCAGCGGATCGGCCGCATCATGCGGATCCACCCACGCAAAGAGGCCGGCGTCGTCGTCGACTTCGTCCCCAAGGCAGCGACGCACAACGAGCGCGTGGTCTCGCTGCACGCCCTCCTGAACGCGGACTTCTACCGCGAGGGAGCCCGCGTCACTCCCGCTCCGCGCCGCCGCCAGCAGCGCCGTGCGCGCCGCAAGCTCTCGCCGGTCCCGTGGCTCGTCCCCGTCACGCCGGACGTCGCTCGGAGGCTCGGCGTCATCCAGCGCGAGTGGCAGCGGATCGATCCGAGGTACCTGGACGAAGACGAGCAGCGGTTCTGGGCGACCATCGCCGGCCGGCAGATCCGCTTCGACCAGCGCGGCGAGTTCGCGCGCAAGTTCGCGGAGGGACGGGCGAGCAAGGTCGCCCTCGAGCAGTTCCTGTCGACGTGCGCCGCGGAGAACCCAAACCGCCGGCTCCGCATCACCGCGCTCCTCGATCGCGTCGCCACGCCCGTCGAGCGGGCGGACTTCGACGACCTCGTCACGCTCGTGACCCAGGCGCCGACCTGGGAGAAGGATCGTGCTGCGGGGGTACGCGTTCTGCTGCGGGCGATCGGGGAGGAGAAGGCGGCGGCACCCGAGCAGATCCTCGCGCGGTGGACCTGGCGCCTGGCACGTGCCACCCGGAAGGTGCAGGACCGCCGCGTGTCGACGGAGTTCCCGGAGGCGAAGCGGCTCCTCGGCGCCGCCGCGAACTCGCGCGGGTACCGCCACGAGGAGAACGTCAACCGCCTCGTCCAGGTGGCGATGGCGATGCCGCTCGCCGTGGGGGCAGCGCTCCTCGCCTCCGCGGACGGCTACACACCGCGCGCAAACGCCGCGCTCGACAAGGCTCGCGAGGAGCTCGGGACGATCGGTGAGATCGCGAACGCGCTTGCCGACAACCTCCCGGCTCCGAAGCTCACGGCGCGCAAGTCGCGCCGGCGACGCCGCAAGCGGAAAGGCCAGCAGGGCGCGGCACCACCCGTCGAGCAGGCCACCGACGCATCGGGCGACGGGGCGTCACCGGAGACGGCCCCCGTCCCGCTCGTCACCGAGGCTCGCGACGACGTCGTGACCGAGTCGGCCGAAGACGCGGCCTAGCCGGCGCTGCCGCTACCGCTGCCGCCGTTCGCGTCCCGTTCTTTGAGGAATCGCGCGATCTCGGCGGCGAGCGCTTCCCCGGACGGGAGCGCACCGGACTCCTCGAGCCAGTCGAGCGAATCCGCCCGCTGCTCGAGCTCCTCGACGTACGACGCGGTCTCGGAGTCGCTCGCGACCGCCTCGGAGACCTGCTCGACGTACGTCGTCTCGGCCTCCGCCAGCTCACCCACGTCGATCGCCACGCCGAGCACGCCCGACAACCGCTCGCACAGTGCCCGCGCCGCCCTCGGGCTCGGTGCGAGCGAGACGTAGTGGGGAACCGCGGCCCAGAGGCTGACCGACGGAACTCCCGCGCGCCTGCACGCGTCGAGCAGCACGCCGACGATCCCCGTCGGCCCCTCGTAGCGCGAGAGCTGGAGCCCGAGCTCGTCGACGAGCTTCGGATCGGTCGCCGCGCCGGTCACCGGCGCCGGGCGTGTATGCGGGACGTCCGCGAGAAGCGCACCGAGGGTCACCACGAGCTCGATCCCGAGGTCGGCGGCGAGAGCGGAGACGAGCTCCGTGAACGTGCGCCAGCGGTAGTTCGGCTCCACGCCGACGAGCAGGACCGCATCGCGGCTCGTGCCGGGGATCCGTGCGTGGAAGAACACGTTCTCGGGCCAGTCGATCCTGCGCGTGGTCCCGTCCTCGAGCGAGACGAGCGGTCGAGTTGCCTGGAAGTCGACGAAGAGCTCGGGGTCGATGTCTGCGAACTTTCGGGCCCCCCAGAGCCGCGCGAGGTACCCGGCCGCGAGCGTCGCCGCCTGGCCGCCGTCGTTCCAGCCACGGAAGGCGCCGATCAGCACCGGCCGCGCGAGCGTGGGCCGCTCGTAGATCCTCAGCTCCTTCCCCATTTCCGGGGAGCTTACTGGCGAGCCTCTCCCGCCAGCGCCGCGGGCGGGCGCCAGAGCGTGTAGGCGAGCGCAACGCTCAGAGCCCAGATCGCAGCGGCCAGGAAGACGTGCACGAGCACGAGCCCCCACGGCAGCGCCGTTCGATACTGCACCTCCCCGAGGATCGCCTGCGCGACGAGGACCGCGAGGAGCGCGCCCCAGAGCCTGAGCAGCCCCGGATACCGGTCCCGACCTCGCCAGAGGAACCACCCGATCAACAGCACGCCGAGCCCGAAGGCTGCGGCGACGCGGACGTGGACGTAGACGGTGTCGACGATCTCGAGCCCGAGACGCGCCACGTCCTCGTTCGCCCCGGGGTGGGGCCCCGACGCCGTGACCACCGCACCCGTCACGACGAGGGCCGCGCTCGTCGGCACGCCGATCCAGGCGACGAAGTGCCGCAGCCAGCTCGCGCCCGCCGGCGCCGCGAGGCCGGTCAGGACGCTCCAGGCCTCGACGGCGACGATCACGGCGAGCGCGAGGACGATCAGCGCGAGGAGGAAGTGGGTCATGACCGCGAGCGGGTGCAGGTCGACGGCGATCGTGATCGCCCCCATCGGGATCTGCGCAGCGGCCACCAGGAACGCGGCGAGGGCGGCGTGCCGCGCGCCCCGTGGAAGTCTCTCCACGCGCCGAGCGCCCAGCCACGTGACGAGCGTGAACGCAAGGCCGACCATAGCGACGAGCCGGTTGCCGAACTCGACGAACGCATGAAAGCCCTGCTCCGGGTACGGCTTGTCGCCGCAGCGCGGCCAGTTCTCGCAGCCGAGGCCGGACCCCGTGAGCCGGACGAACGCCCCAGAGGTGACGACGAGGAAGAGCGCCACGCACGACGCGACCGACAGCCGTAGGAAGCCAGCCGGGGAGACCGTCCGGACGCGTGCGAGGGCGGTGTCCACGACTAGGCCAGGACGACCCCGGCTCCAGCCTCGACGGTCCCGATACGCGCAGCGAGGAGCTCCTGGGCCGCGAACGTCGCCTCGAGCACGGCCGCTCGCTCGGCTGGGATCGAGACGAGGAAGCCCCCGGCGGTCTGCGGGTCGTATGCCAGTGCCTCGACCGCCTCGTCGGCCACGCCCTCGACGTGACGTCCGGCGTACTCGCGATTCCGCCGGTCCCCGCCGGTCCGCACTCCCTCCTGCGCGAGCTCGACCGCACCGGGCAGGGCCGGCAGAGCGTGAGCGTCGAGCACGACTCGAACGCCACTTCGCGACGCGAGCTCGTAGGCGTGGCCGAGGAGCCCGAACCCGGTGACGTCCGTGACCGCGCTCGGCCCGAACGGCCGCAGCGCGTCGGCCGCCGCGCCGGCCAGCTCCACCATGGAGGCGACGGCCGCTTCGAGCGCGCCCTCGGGTGCGACCCCGTCTCGGTGCGCCTGCAGGACGATCCCGGTGCCGAGCGGCTTCGTCAGGAAGAGCACGTCCCCCGGCATCGCTCCGCTCTTCGGCCAGACCGCCGCCGGGTGCACCGTGCCGACGACGGCGAGCCCGTACTTCGGCTCGTCGTCGCGGATCGTGTGGCCGCCGGCGAGGATCGCCCCCGCGGAGCGCACGCGCTCGTCCGCACCGGCGAGCACGTCGCCGAGGACCTCGGTCGGCAATTCCTCGGGAAAGGCTGCGATCGACAGTGCGAGCAGCGGAGCGCCGCCCATCGCGAAGACGTCGTTGAGGGCGTTCGTCGCTGCGATCGCTCCGAACACGCGCGGGTCGTCGACGAGCGGCGGGAAGAAGTCGACCGTGAAGACGATCGCGCGCTCGTCGTCGAGCCGGTAGACCGCCGCGTCGTCGGCAGGATCGAGGCCGACGATCAGATCTTCGGCCTCGGCGGGCACGAGACCCGCCAGGAGCGTCTCCAGCCGGGCGGCCGCGTACTTTGCCGCGCAGCCGCCTGCGCGCGCGAGCGAGGTCAGCGGAACGGTCTCCACACGTGAAATGTAGGGGGAAGGACAGCGACGCCACAGGTGGAACACAGGTCGTAGGAGAGACCCGTCACCTTCTCCTCTCCCCCACAGCGGCCGCCGCCCCCTCGGCGGCCGCGCCTTCTCTTACGCGCAAGACCGGAATCCGCCCGCGCGAATCCGGTCGCGCGAACATCCTTGGGGCCCCCGTTCGCGGGCGCGGCACCGCTCGTCCACGGCAGTGGTCTTCCTGGAATACTCGGGCCCGTGAAGTCGGCGCTCGTCACGGGAGGCTCCGCGGGCATCGGCCTCGCGCTCGCGGGCATGTTGCGCAGCGAGGGCCATGAGCTCACGCTCGTCGCCCGCCGCCCGGAGCCGCTCGAGGACGCGGCGAAGGAGCTGGGCGCAGATGCGATCGCAGCGAACCTCGCGGACGCCGACGAGTGCAGCCGCGTCGTGGCCGCACACGCCGACCGCTTCGGCGGCATGGACGTCCTCGTCAACTCGGCGGGCATCGGCATCGGCGGCTCGTTTGCGCAGCAGGAGACGAAGAGGATCGACCTCCAGCTCGACGTCAACCTGCGAGCGGCGATGATCGTCACGCGCGAGTCCCTACCCTTGCTTCGCGCATCCCGCGGCCAGATCGTCATGCTGGCCTCGATCGCGGGAACGATCCCGACCCCAGGACTGCTGGTCTACGGCGCGACGAAGGCGGCCCTCATCGCGTTCACGAACTCGCTCAACCGCGAGGAAGCCGACAACGGGATCCGGGCGACCGCGATCTGCCCGGCATTCGTCGCGACGAAGATGACCGACTGGACGGGGCTCCCGGCCGAGCAGATGATCCAGGTCGAAGACGTCGTTGAGCTCGTGCGGACAATCCTCCACCTGAGCCCACGTGCCCGCGTGCCTCAGGTCGTCATCGAACGCGTCGGCGACGCCGTGTGAAGAGGGCCCTGCCGGGAGCCAGACCCCGGGTTGGCTACCGCTCGATCGGAACCTCCACCAGGTTGCCCCACTCGGTCCACGAGCCGTCGTAGTTCTTGACGTTCTCGTAGCCGAGCAGCTCGCGGAGCACGAACCACGTGTGAGCCGAGCGCTCGCCGATTCGGCAGTACGCGTGCACCTCCTTGTCGGGCGTGACTCCCTTCGAGCCGTAGATCTCCCGCAGCTCGTCCGTGCCCTTGAAGGTGCCGTCGTCGCGCACCGCAGTCGCCCATGGGACCGACTGCGCGCCCGGGATGTGCCCCGTCCGCAACGCGCCCTCTTGCTCGTACCCCGGCGGCGCCTGGAGCTCGCCCGAGTACTCCTGCGGGCTCCGCACGTCGACGAGCGCGATCCCGCGAGTCCCGAGACCGGCCAGGACCTCGTCGCGGCGGACCCGGATCGACTCGTCGCGCTCCTTCGCCGTGTACGTCGTGGAGGAGACCGACGGGGCGTCGGTGGTCAGCTCACGCCCTTCTTCGATCCACTTCTGGCGACCACCGTCGAGCAGGCGCACGTCCTCGTGCCCGTAGGTCTTCAGGTACCAGTAGGCGAAGGCGGCGAACCAGTTGTTCTTGTCGCCGTAGAGTACGATCGACGCGTCGTTCGCGATCCCTCGCTCCCCCATCAGCCTCTCGAAGTCGGCCTTCGACACGACGTCGCGAATCAGGGGGTCCTGGAGGTCGTCCCTCCAGTGCAGCTTCACGGCGCCGGGGATGTGGCCCTCTTCGTACAGATCCGGGTTCTCGTCCACCTCCGCGACGACGAGGCCGGGTTCGGCGAGGTTCTCCGCGAGCCAGTCCGTCGTGACGAGGAATGTCGTTCCAACGTCGGTGGCCATCGCTCCTCCTTCTCAATACTTCAATATGGAAAGTATCGGCCCGAAGCCGAGCATACCACTCAG
This sequence comes from Gaiellaceae bacterium, assembly GCA_050698195.1. Lineage (GTDB taxonomy): Bacteria > Actinomycetota > Thermoleophilia > Gaiellales > Gaiellaceae > GMQP-bins7. The sequence goes on along the minus strand of JBOHBD010000063.1, from coordinate 488 downwards.
TCGCCCGTGACTCCCCGCACGGACTCCTCGAGCTCGTTCACCGATACCGCGCCTTCGAATCGTTCCACGACCCTGCCGTCCCCGCCGACGACGAACGTCCACGGCTCGGTCGTGAGACGCCACTCCTGCATCCAGCGGTTGTAGCCCTTCGCGGGATCGTTCCCCTCGTAGACCTCGACGTGGATGAAGCGGACGCGTTCGTCCTCGAACCGCTGCGCCGCCTCCTCGACGACGTCGACGGACGGACCGCAGGTCCGGCTGGTGCAGTACTTCGGCGTCGCGAAGGTCACGAGGAACGGCACCTTCGCCTCGAGAGACTCCGCGACCGAGTAGCGGAGGAGCGACTCGTCGGGCGGTGTTCGCGTCGTCAGGCTCGACGTGTCTTCTCCGGTCGACGACAGCGTCGGCGTGTCGGACGCGATCGCGGCGTCACCGACGTCCGGCGCGTCGTCCTCGTCGTATAAGTATAAGTTATCGAGGGCCTGAAG
>JBOHBD010000062.1:0-4247 GCA_050698195.1 Gaiellaceae bacterium | reverse complement strand
CCCGGGAGACGGCCTCGTTCGCGTGCAAGAGCAGGACGGCGAGCAGGGCGCGCTGCTTCTGTCCGCCGAGGGGGAGCAGGCGATCATCGCTCCGGACCTCGAGCGGCCCGAGAACGCGAAAATCCATCGCACCTCCGGCTCCGAACATACCACCGGCGCGACCGCGCCCCCCGGGTTACGGGTGCGTCTACGGGACGTTTACGGCGGCGGGCGATCGTTGTCGGCGATGGACGAGGCCACGATCCGCCGGCGGATCGCGCGGCACGCGAGCGCCCTCGTCGCCGGCGATGTATCGGAAGCCGGCGGCGACTTCGCCGAGGAGCTGCGAGCCCGAGCGGCGGAGATCGTGGCGCAGCTGCCACCGGCGATCGGCTTCGCGGAACTGACGAAGCTCGAACCCGCCGACGGCGGGGTCGTGGCGCGAGTCCGGTTCTCTGGCCCTGGCGCCGAGGCGACGGTCGAGGAGCGCTGGGAGCAGCGCGGCACGCGCCCGCAGATCGTCGCGATTCGCGTTGTGGGTCAACTCGACGAAGGCGAGGGGTGACGACGAGATCGCGCCTGGCGAGGAGAGGAGTGCTCACATGCTTCGTTTGCTTTCCGTCCTGACCGGTCTTGCCCTGCTGCTCGGAGGGGCCGGAGTGGCGCACGGGTCGCTGGCCGCACCGGATGTCAGCGGCGACTGGGAGTGGAGCGACGTGTCTCACCTGACGTTGCCGGTCTTTGTCGCGATCCTGTCGGGCCTCGAGCCCGAGGGTCCGATCACCAACGCGGTGTGTGAGGCGCACGGCTCGATGACGTTGTTTCAGACGGATGCCGCCTTCAGTGGCGTGGCGTTTGCGGCCTCCCAGCAGTGTGTGACCCGAGGTGGGCAGGTCTTCAGCTCCCCGGATGCCGGCCTGCCGAAGTCGGTCGCGGGTCAGATCACGGGCGAGAGCCTCCACTTCTCGTTCAGCAACTTCTTGATCACTCCCTGCCCCCACCACGCGGTCGTCTCGGAGGTCGAGGGTGGGGTAGCGGTCGCGCTCAGCGGAGGCGGGCGGTGCTTCCTTCCCGGGGATCCGCAGTACGCTGGGCCGCTTCCGGCGCCACCCCCTGGTGGCGGGGGTGGGGGTACGAGCAAGACGCTCAGCTGGGAGGCCGTACGCCCTTAGGAGGGAATCACGGGCGGGTCCAGGTCGACTCAATCAGCCGCTCCGCTTCACCGCCGTGCATGGTGCGCACCGGGTCCCTACGCCCGGACGGGCGGATTGTCGTACGGCAGCGAAGCCGGGGTGACGAACACGATCAACGCCAAGCAGGCGCGGCTGATCGACCTCGAGCGCGAACGGCCGGCGCCGCTTCGCATTCGCATGGTCGCGAACACGGGTGCGGCCGCGAAGAGCTGGCACTGGAACTACGACCTCACGACCGACCAGGCGAGCATGGATGGTTGCCTATTTAGGCATCGGTGGGGGAGCGCGGTGCGAGCGGACCGCAGTCGAACGGTGTCGAGCTAGGTTCAGCAGACAGGGTGATTCCTGGCTCAGTCATGCCGATTCTGTTGGTCCGTGTCACGCGGCGTCGAGTAATCGGATGGGTTTGCAAGCCGGAGGTCACCGGTTCGATCCCGGTACGCTCCATGAAAAAAGCCCCGGAAACCGGGCTTTTCTCTGGGTCGGGCGTCACATGACTTCGCGCAATCGGGGGCCGTGCTACGCCGGTGCCGTGCGGACGTTGCTCGACACGGTGCGCCCGGGCGGGATGCTGCTCGCCGTCTACCACGACCTCGACGACGAGCACCGCGAGCACATGAGGTCGCAGGGCAACGACCCGGCGGATTACATCGGCGCTGACGACCTCCGCCGGCTACTCAGCGACGACTTCACGGTCGAGCTGCACGCGGTCGAACCGCGCATTGACCCGCCGCCCGGAACCCCCCACATTGCCGACATCGTCCTGCGCGCCCGACGTTGCTGACCGGCGCGACATCGCCGTGCGAGCGGACTGTCGGTTGTGCTGGTCGGGCACCGCGACAAGCTCGTTCGTAACACAACGCAACATTGTGTTACGATTCAAGCGTGGACACGACGATCCGGAACCTGGACGAGGACGCTTACCGGCAACTCCGTGCGCGCGCGGTCCTTTCGGGTCGAACGATCGGCGAGCTCGTGAACGAGGCGATCCGCTCGTACCTCGGTCGCCCTCGACCGCCCCTTCCGACCTCGAGCCTTGCCGATCTCGTGCCCGAGGACTACGGGAAAGGACAGGAGCGGCTCAGCGAAGAGATCGACGCCGTTGTCTACCGTGCGTGATCGGCGGTCGTGGTCGTCCTCGACTCGAGCTTCCTGGTCGCCTACCACAACAGCCGAGACGTCCATCACCGGGCGGCCACCAACACGATGGAGCGGCTCGTTGCGGGCGAGTGGGGACGAGGGTTGCTGCTCGAGTACGTCGTCGTCGAGGTCGCAACGGTCCTGCTCGCTCGGCGTGGACTCGAGACCGCCTCGAAGGTGACGCGGGCGCTGCTCGAAAGCCGTGAGGTCGACTTCCTGCCGTGCTCTGACGCCTTCATCGAGACCTTCGAGACTTTCACCCGGCAGACGAGGGGCACGCTCAGCTTCACGGACGCTGCGATCGTCACCGTCGCCAGGAAGACCCCTGGAACCGTCGTCGCAACCTTCGACAGCGATCTCGCCCGCGAGGCAGGCATCACGGCAGTGCCCGCCTGACCGACCAGGGTGTCAGGCACTCGCGGCGCCGTCCGCTGCTCGAGCTCGTGGCCGGCTTCGTTGCCCGCTTGGACAGCGGCCGTGCGAGCGCGGTGCGAGCGGACCGCCGTCGAACGGTGTCAGGCGACGTTCGGTGAAAGAGGCCAGTTTCGGCTCAGTCATGCCGACTCTGTTCGTCACTGTCAGGCGAGGTCGGGTAATCGAATGGGTTTGCAAGCCGGAGGGCGCGGGTTCGAGTCCCGCACGCTCCATCCCCTAGAAAGTTCCGATTTGCAGGTATTTCGTTCCGTGTAGTTCCAATGCAGGCAACAGCGGTGCGAGCACGGTGCGAGCGGACATGTCGGTTTGTGTCCATCGGCGTCGAATGAGGTCGCACGAGGTCGACTGAGGTCAGGCTGTCGAGCGGAGTCAGGTGACGTCGAGTAACGGCGCCGGCCTTGCACGCCGGAGGTCGCGGTCGAGTCTGCTCCTGGGTCGAGGTCTCGAGGACGGTCGGCACCTGACTGGAAGCCGCCCGTCCTCGAGGTGTGGGAGAAGCGCGCGCGGCCACTGACGCGCGAGCGCGTCCAGAGCGGTCGCCCCGCATCTTCCGAATCTCGCGTATTTCCGGCGTACGATGCGGCGAAGCCCGTGGACGAGACACGCACACCGAGCTCCTTCGAGCTGCCCGGCGGCACCGTTACCTTTCTCTTCACCGACATCGAGGGTTCGACGCGGCTCGAGCGCGACCTCCGCGAGCGCTACGGCGAGGTGCTCGCACAGCACCGGGCTCTGCTCCGCGACGCGTTCGGCCGGTACGGCGGCCGCGAGATCGACACGCAGGGCGACTCCTTCTTCTTCGTCTTCTCGCGCGCGCGCGACGCGGTGGCAGCGGCGGTCGCGGGGCAGCGTGCCCTCGCCGAGCACGAGTGGCCCGACGATGGCGCGGTGCGTGTTCGGATCGGGATGCACACCGGCGAGGCGACGCTCGACGACGGTCGCTACGTCGGGCTCGCCGTCCACCGCGCCGCGCGGATCTCCGCGACGGGGCACGACGGGCAGATCCTCCTCTCGGGCTCGACCCGCGACGTCGTCGAGGACGACTTGCCTTCGGACCAGCGGCTCGTCGACCTCGGCGAGCATCGCCTGAAGGACCTGCCCCGCCCCGAGCGCGTCTTTCAGCTTGCCGCCGAAGGGCTCGCACAGGACTTCCCTGCGCTGAAGACGATGGGCGCCACGTCGTTCGAGGGCCGTGAGAGCGAGCTCGCCGAGGCGGCCGCGGAGGAGCTCCGGGGCGGCTGGCGGCGGCCGGGCCGTCGAGGTTTCGTCGCGGCCACCGCCGCGGCCGCGGCCATCGGCGTCGTGGTGGGCCTGCTCGCGACGCAAGGCGGCGGCTCGCAGGCGACGGCCTCGGTGGGCGGCAACACGGTCGGCGTCATCGACTCGGACGGGGACATCGCGGAGGAGATCGAGGTCGGCGAGTCGCCGAGCGACGTCGCCGTGGCGCCCGACGCCGTCTGGGTCACGAACGCGACCGAGGACACGGTCTCCCGGATCGAT
>JBOHBD010000061.1:0-7258 GCA_050698195.1 Gaiellaceae bacterium | reverse complement strand
GGATCAAACTCTCCGTGAAGAGACTCAGCGCCGTCGTGAATCGCCGTGAGGCGAGCGCCTCCGAAGGAGACGCCGCCGAACGGCCAGTGCACAACGGCAGTTCTTCAGTCGAGCTTGATGCTCGATTTCGTCGTCCCCAAAGGGGTCAACGGGATCTATGCCTCACGCGAGCTCCTTCCTAGGCGGAAGCGGCCCGCGAGAGGTCTCGACGTTACGCTGTTGAGTTTTCAAAGACCGTGCCGCATAGCGGCAACAAAAAGCCTCCGACTCGCGCCAGAGGCCTTCGGGACGGAACCACCAAGGTCGTATCCGTTCGCTCGAAAGCTCTCCAGTTCGTCGAGTGACAGGCTCCCTGCGCCTCCCTATCGGGCGGCTCGGGGATGGTAGCACACCGCCTTCGCCTGTCAACGAAGCCAATTCGGGGCCACTCGGCTCAGCCGACGAGCCGGACGAAGCGCCTCCTCCCGGCTTGGACGACGGCATTCGCCAGCGTGTCGCGAGGAAGATCGAGCTCCGCCACCGTCGCACCGTCCACCTTCACGCCGCCTTGTGCGATCAGGCGTCGAGCCTCGCTCGTCGAGAGGCCGAAGGCGTCCGCGAGCAGGCTCGGGAGGTGGACGGGATCGCTCGACGGCAGTGGAGCGTCCGGAACCTCGGCCGGCGCCTGCCGTTCGCGGACGACCCGGGTGAAGTGCGCCTCGGCGAGGTCGGCCGCGGCGCCGCCGTGATATCGCTCGACGACTCCGCGAGCGAGCGCCAGCTTGGACTTCATCGCATCGGTGTCGGGAGCGTCGGCGTCGAGACAGAGGCGCCACCACTGATCGAGCGCGGCATCGGGGATGGACATGACCTTGCCGAACTGCTCCTCGGGACGCTCGTCGATCCCAACGTAGTTTCCGACCGACTTCGACATCTTCTCCACGCCGTCGGTGCCGACCAGGAGCTCGTACGTGATGACCGCTTGCGGTTCGAGGCCGTAGCTCTGCATGACGTCCCGACCCATCAACAGGTTGTAGAGCTGGTCCGTGCCTCCCACCTCGATGTCCGCCCCGACCGCGACCGAGTCGTACCCCTGGGCGAACGGGTAGAGGAGCTCCGACACCGATATCGGTGCGCCGCTCGAGATTCGCTCGCGGAAGTCGTTCCGCTCGAGAAGCCGTGCAACCGTGCCCGTGCGTGTGAGGCGAACGAGCTCGGCGTAGTCGAGCCCACCGAGCCATTCGCCGTTGAAGCGGATCTCCATCCGCTCGCGATCGAGGATGCGGTACGCCTGCTCTGCGAAGAGCCGGGCATTCCGATCGAGCACGTCGTCTGGCAGGACCTGCCGCTCCTTCGAGCGCCCGGAGGGATCCCCGATCCGGGCTGTGTAGTCGCCAACGATGAGCACCGCAGTGTGGCCTGCGTCCTGGAACGCACGCAGCCTGTGAAGGACGACGGCGAACCCGAGGTGGATGTCCGGCCCGGTCGGATCGATCCCGAGCTTCACGCGGAGAGGGCGCCCGAGCTCGAGCTTCGCCTCGAGCCCGCCCTCGGGCAGCACGTCGACGGCGTTCCGCGTGAGATCCTGCAGGCTCACGGAAGGTCCGGCATGCGAACGTGCGCGCGCGTCACGTCGGCGGGCGAGCGGCACCCGAGCAGGGCGAGCGCGTTCTCGACCTCGTCGCGGAGGATCTCGAGCACCTGCTGCACGCCCTTCGCGCCCCCGAACGCGAGCCCGTACATCACTGGTCGCCCGACGAGGACGGCGCGCGCACCGAGCGCGAGCGCCGTGACGACGTCGCTGCCGCGCCGGACCCCGCCGTCGAGGTAGACCTCGGCCCGCCCGTGGACCGCCTCGACGACCTCGGGAAGCGCCTCGAGCGACGCGATCGCGCCGTCGAGCTGACGGCCTCCGTGGTTCGAGACGACGACGCCTGCCGCGCCGTGCTCGCACGCGAGCACTGCGTCCTCGGCGGTCACGAGCCCCTTCACGACGACCGGCACGCCGTAGCGCTCCCGGAGCTCGGAGACCTACCCCCACTCGACTCCGGCGTCGAGCAGGCCCAGCGCCAGCTCTGCACCGACCGTTCGCGACCTCGCCGCGGCGAAGGCGGGCACGTCTCCCTCCGGGGTCTCCCAGCCCGTACGGACTTCGCGGTCACGGATGCCCACCACTGGAAGGTCCGCGGTCAGGACGAGTGCCGAGAAGCCCGCCTCGAGCGCTTGGGCGATGATGTCGTCGCTGACGCCGCGGTCCTTGAAGACGTAGAGCTGAAGCCACCGAGGAGCCTCCGGCGCGGCAGCCGCGACGTCCGCCGGGGTCGCGGTGGCGACCGTCGAGAGACACATCAGCGTTCCGGCGGCCGCTGCTCCTCTCGCCGTTGCGAGCTCGTGCTCCTCGTGGGCGATCTGCTGGAACGCCATGGGCGCGACGAGCGCAGGCATCGAGACCCGAGTCCCGAGCACGGTCGTTTCGGTCGAGACGTCGGAGACGTCGACGAGCACGCGGTACCGCAGGCGGCAGCGCGCGAACGCCTCGCGATTCCAGCGCAGCGTCCGCTCGTCGCCCGCTCCGCCGGCGATGTAGCCCCAGGCGTCGGGTGAGACGACCTGCTCCGCGAGCCGCTCGGCGTCGTCGAGAGTGAGCAACTCGTCCATCGTGCGGAGCCTAGTCGTGCCGGGCGATGCTCGCATTTCACCTCCGCGCAACGCCACCGCTCCTACGCTTCGGCCGTGCTGATCCTCCTCGGGATCGCCTTCCTCGCAGGCGTCATCACCGCGATCTCGCCGTGCGTGCTGCCGGTGCTCCCCATCCTGTTGGCGGGCAGCGCGGACGGCGATCGCAGGCGGCCGTACGCGATCATCGCCGGGCTGGCTCTCTCCTTCACGGTCTTCACGCTCGCGGGAGCCGCCCTCCTCAGCGCCCTCGGCTTGCCGGAGGACCTCCTCCGCAACCTCGCGATCGCCGCGCTCTTGCTCCTGGCCGCAAGCTTGCTCTCACGCCGGGTCGCGTGGCTTCTCGAGCGGCCCCTGCTCTTCCTCACGCGCCGGCGGGTCACAGGCGGGGGAAACGGCCTCGTGCTCGGCGTGAGCCTCGGTCTCGTCTTCGTTCCCTGCGCCGGCCCCGTGCTCGCCGCCGTGACTGCCCTCGCGGCGAGCGGCGAGGTCGGTCCGGCGATCGTGCTCGTCACCGGGGCCTACGCGCTCGGCGCGGGCGCGCCGATGCTCGCGATGGCCGTCGGAGGTCAACGCCTCGCCTCCGGTCTTCGGCTCGTGCGAGCACATGCGGAGACGACGCGGCGCGTCGCCGGCGCCGTGGTCGGAGCGGCCGCCCTCGCGATCGCGCTCGGCGCCGACCAGCGATTCACGACCGCGCTTCCGGGCTACACGGAGGCGCTCCAGGAGCGGGTCGAGCGCAACTCGGCGGCGCGCCGCGAGCTCCGCGCGCTGACCGGATCGGGTGACGCGACCGCGGCGGCCCCCGCCGGGCGTCTCGACGAGAGCGGTAGGGACGCAGCGCCGGCGCCCGAGTTTCGCGGCATCGAGCGCTGGCTGAACACCCCGCACGGAGAACCGAGGTCGCTCGCCGAGCTGCGCGGCAAGGTCGTCCTCGTCGACTTCTGGACGTACTCCTGCATCAACTGCCTGCGGACGCTGCCGCACGTGAAGGCCTGGGATCGTGCGTACCGGAGCGCGGGCCTCACGATCGTCGGCGTCCATTCGCCGGAGTTCGCGTTCGAGCGGGTCCCGGAGAACGTCCGCTCCGCCGTGCAGCGCCTCGGGATCGCGTACGCGGTGGCCCTCGACAACGACTTCGCGACCTGGCGCGCGTATCGGAACCAGTACTGGCCGGCGAAGTACCTCGTCGACCGGAACGGCCGTGTCAGGTACGTGCACTTCGGGGAGGGCGCCTACGACGAGACCGAGCGGTGGATCCGCCGCCTGCTCGGCGAGAGCCTGCAGGTACTCCCCACGTCGCTCGCAGACAGGACGCCGACGACGCCGAGGACACCCGAGACCTACCTCGGGTACGCGCGACTCGATCGCTTCGCAGGGGCGGTGACGCCGGACCGGGAGGACGACTACCGCTTCCCGGAGCGCGAGCTCTTCGACGGCGAGGTCGCATACGCGGGCCGCTGGACGGTCACGCACGAGCACATCGCCGCCGGGCGCGGCGCGCGGCTGCGGCTGCGCTTCGAGGCGAACGAGATCTTCCTCGTGCTCGCGGGCGAGGGCCGGGTTCGAGTGGTGGTCGACGGCCGCCCCGTGCGGAGCGTCGCCGTCTCCGGCCTTCCGCGCCTGTACACGATTGCCCGCTTTCCGACGCTGACGCGTGCGTTGCTCGAGCTCCGCGTCTCCGAGGGCGTCCAGGCCTACGCCTTCACGTTCGGCTAGCGCCAGATCGCGGATCCGGACGCGCGAGATCGCGGCAGCCACCGTCCGAGTCGGCTCAGAACGGATACGTCGCGAGGCTCCAGGCCGCAGCCGCGTACCAGAACCCGAAGAGGAGGCTCGCGGCACCCAGTGCCGGGATGACGGCGTTCGACGCGGCCGCGACGGGGCGGGCGGAGAGCGTCAGGCCGAATCCCGCCGTCACGACCGCCATCGACACCGCCGTGAAGAGCGCGAGCAGGAGGAGCGAGGCGACCGCGACCGTCTCGGACGGAATCGTCGCCAGCAGGAGGATCCCCACACCCGCACTCCCGCCGATCCCGTGGAGAAGGCCGATCCCGAACGCTCCGAGCGGCGTGCGCACCTCGTGGTGATGCTCGCGGTCGGGATGCGGGTGCGCGTGGAGGTCGAAGAAGCCGTGCCGCCAGCGGACGAGGAGACGGAGAGCGAGGAAGACGATCAATGCTGCGACGGCGGTTTCCGCTCCCTGCTGGATCCGGTCGGGGACGAAGCGCTCCGCGAGGAGGATCGGCACGCCGAGCACGACCAGCGTGACGCCGTGTCCGATTCCCCACCAGGCTCCGAGTCGCGCCGCCGATCGCGCGGCACGCTCACGCCCTGAGGCGACGAGCGTCGTCATCGCCGCGATGTGGTCGGGATCCGTCGCGTGCCGCAGTCCCAGCAGGACTCCGACGAGGAGGACGACGGCGACCGACGCCCCATCGGAGAGCCCTGCGATCCAGTCGTCGAGGCCGAACACGTCCCTTGTTCGTTCGGTGGGCGACACCGGTTCGACCAGGCTAGAGGACGCCGGGGAGCGCCCTCGCCGTGATGACGACGCCCACGGCGACGATGAGCGCCGCGCTGATCGCGGGCAGCGTTCGCACGAGCGCGCCGTCGAGCGCGAGGCGGCCGAACGCCCGACGGGCGAAGACGGCCACCAGCCCGATGGCCGTGATCGTGGCCGCGAGACCGACGCTGAACGCGAGGATCAACGCCAGACCGAGCCCCACCCGGTGGACCGCGATCGCCGAGAGGAGGACGACGAGCGCGGACGGGCAGGGCAGGAGCCCGGCCGCGACGCCGACCCCGAGGATCCCCTTCGACGTCAGGGCGTCATCGTGGTGGTGGTCGTGGCGGTGACCGTGACCGTGGTGGTCGTGGACGCCGTGATCGTGGTGGTCATGGCCGTGGCGATGGGCGCGACCCGACCGCACCCGCTGCCGCAGCACGGCCGCACCGACCGCGACGACGAGGAGACCCGAGACGAGTGTCAGCCACGGGTACAGCCGCTCCGGGAGGATGACCTGAGAGAGCGCGAGCGTCACCACTCCGATGGCGAAGACGCCTGCCGTGTGGGCGACCGTGACTGTTCCGCCGAGCATGAACGCGTGACGCGGAGTCCCGCGGGTGCCGACGAGGTACGCGGCGACGAGCGCCTTCCCGTGACCCGGCGTCAGGGCATGTGCCGCTCCCCAGAACGCCGCGATGAGGAGCGAGAGCACGAGCACGCCGAACGAGACGTCTCCCCGCTCGATCAGCGCCTCGAAGCCTCCCGCGTCGTGCGCCGGAGCCGCGACGTCGACGATGGGCGGCGGTTCAGCCGGTGCCTCTCCCGGTGCGAGCGTCGCGACGGCGCCCGAGACGTCGGGCGGCGACCGAAGGAGGTCTCGCGGATACTCGCGGAGCGCCCGGCTCTCACTCGTATCCGGGACGTTGGAGCCGAGCACGGCGGCCCCGTCGCGCGCCGCGACGGTCACCTCGCGCCAGCCGAGTCGGCCCGCGAACGCACGATCGGCGAACCGGAGCTCTTCTCCGCTCCTGGCCGCCTGGTACACGACGTCCAGCCGGAGGGTCTTCAGGCCCCCGGCTCCAGGCCGCGAGACGACCCGGCTCTCGAGGACTCGAAGCGGCACTCGTCGCGCGTCGACGGTGAGCTCGAGCGCACGGGCGAGCCGGACCGGATAGCCGGGAGCGCGGACGTCCGACCCCAGCTGGTACGTCGGTATCTCCGCGAGGTCGAGCGCGTAGCGAATGTAGAGGCTGCTCCCGGCGAGCTCGATGCCGGCGTACCGGTTGACGGTGAAGTTTCCCAGCGGGTGGGCCTGCGCGGCGGGCGCCGCGGCAAACACGGCCGCACAGAACGCGACTGCGAAGACGGCGACGCGCTTCAACCCGAGAGCCTCCGCGTGACGGGCTCCCAGCGGAGCGAGAAGCTCGGATCGAGGGCGAGCGCGCGGCGAAGCCAGCTCTTCGCGGCAGGTGACTCCAGGCAGCGCTCGATCATCCCGCGATGGAAGTGGAACAGGGCGTCCTTCGTCCCGAGGCGAAGCGCGCGCTGCGACCATGCCCGCGCCGCGCGGCACCGTCCGGCCCGGTAGAGCCCCCATGCGACCGCATCCGCCGCCGCGACGCTCGGAGCCGAGCGGTGCGCGGTCCGAGCGCGCGTGAGCGCGTCGCCCAGCACGGCGCCGCGATCGAGGTCGAAGAGTGCCGTCTGGAGCTCGGTGCGCACCCCCGAAGCGGCGAGCACGCGCTCGATCGCACGTACCACTCCGTACGCCCGGCGGGCATCCTCCGAGCGTCCGGCTCTCTGCAGCGCATCGCCGAGCATGATCGCGTACTGCGGAGCCGGAAGCCGCTCGACGACGGCCTCCAACCGCCATGCCGCCTCGTCGAAGCGGCTCTTCGCCGCAGCGACCCGCGCGAGGCCGGCGTGCGCGTGGACGTAGCCGGGATCGAGGGCGAGCGCGCGTCTATACGCGCGAGCCGCGTCTTCGACGCGCCCGAGCGGGAGCAGCATCGTCCCGTACTGGACGAGTGCCCACACCTGCTGCTCCGGGATGCCCGAGCCCGCTTCGAGCGCGAGCTCCATCGCCTCGAGCGC
>JBOHBD010000060.1:0-3569 GCA_050698195.1 Gaiellaceae bacterium | reverse complement strand
TCGCGGCTCCCGCCGCTCGACGAGGACGCGCCGGCCGCGAACGCCGAGGTACCCCACACCGCCGCGGCTACGACCACGACCACGAGGGCTCCGACGAGAGCGCGTGGGTCGAGCCTGCTCCTCCTCTCGTCCATTGGACTCACCTCCCTTCTCGATGCGTCGATGACTGCGAGCCCCAAGGGAACAGGCAGCGCCTGAGGAAGGCCTGAGCGCCGGCTAAGAAGCTCGTATGAACGGGCCCTACCCGCGGACCGGAGCTCGTTCCGGCGCGTCGCTCTGGTCCTCCCCGGTCCACTGGAAGAGCTCGAGCACGTGGCCGTCGGGATCGTGGAAGAAGACCTGCGTCACGCCGTCGCCTCGCGGCATCGGTCCGCCGATGAGGCTCACGCCGTGCTCCTCGAGCCGTGCGCACGTCGTGTCCAGGTCCTCGACCTCGAACGCGATGTGGGCTGCGAGCCCGGATGCCGCGCTCGCACCGGGGTCCGGCCAGCCGGCACGGCCGGTCGTGTCGGCCTCGGAGAGGAGGTGGATCTCGTCCTCGCCGGAGCGGAACCACGCGCCGGCGAACGTGAAGTTGGACGGGCGCGGCACCTCCTCGAGCCCGAGCGCCTCGCCGTAGAAGCGCCGTGAGCGCTCGAGGTCGGAGACGACGAGCCCGCAGTGCTGGAGACGCATCGCCACGACGTCTACCGTAACCTCGCGCCGACGAGAGAGGAGATGCGATGCCGCTGATCAGGGTCGAGCTGTTCGACTACCGCCTGAGCGAGGAGACGAGCGCGGCTCTCATCGAGAAGCTCACGGACGCGCTCTGCGAGGCGACGCACCCCGGCCTCCGCGACCACACGTGGGTGATCGTCGAGGGCCACTCGCCGAAGAACTGGGGACTCGGCGGCAAGCCGTGGCCCGTCGGCCAGATGCCTCCGGGGCCGTCGTCGTAGGATCGAGCCACCCGAGGAGAGGAGAGACGGATGCCCGTGATCGAGGTCAAGCTCTACGACCGTCGCGTGACCGAGGAGTCCCTGCCGAAGATGATCGAGGCGCTCACGAACGCGCTGCACGAGTCGAGCGGCGCCGCCGTCGAGCACATCCAGGTGATTATCCAGGGCGTGCAGCCGAGCCACTGGGGCAAGGCCGGCAAGCCGAGCGAGTAGGCGCAGGGCGAGGCGAGCCTCGCCCTAGGAGGACCCGACGGGCACGGCGAGCTCGAGCTCGACCGGCGCGGCGCCGGGCTGCACGGCTTGCGTCTCACGCGCGTGGAGCAGGGTCGTCTTCACGATCAGCTTCGCCCGCGCGAAGTTGTCGAGCTCCGCCGGCACCGGGCCGACGCGCTGCCCGAGCGCGTACCCGGCCGCGTTTCGGCCCATCGCCCGGTACGACTCGAGCGTGTAGAGCGGGGACATGCCGAACAGCTCGAGGTTGTCGAGTGGCTCGAGATCCGCTCGGTGGATCACCGCCGTTCCCTTCGACTGGATCCCGAGCGCGATTCCCGAGCCCGAGAGCCGGGCGCCCTCGTGGGCGATGAAGGCGACGTCGGCGACTCGCCGGACGCGTACGGGCCGCGGCACTCCGCCGCCGTCACGCACGCCGTCGCAGATCGCCTCGAGCACGTCCTTGTGGCTCAGGTCGTTGATCGTCGCCCGAATCGAGTCCGCGAACGCCGGGCCGACCGCGACGACGACCTCGGAGGAGTCGTCTCCCTTCGTCGCCTCGCCCCGCTCGACGACGAGCGGCTCGCCCGCGGGGTCGGCCCCTAGGAGCTCGGCGGCGTCGACGACGTTCGGGAGCGACTGCAGCAGCTGCCACCGCTCGCCGTCGAGCCGGTAGCCGGTGCCGGGCCCCGAGTACAGATTCGGGTCGTTCACCGCCGAGTGGACGAGGCCGTCGGCGTCGATGACGGCCGCGGTCTGGAGGTAGTCGGCCGACACGCGCTGGCGCTGCATCGAGAGCACCGCGTCCGCGATCTCGCCGAAGCCGCGCCGTTCGAGCGCGAGCGCGACGTCGAGTCCGGAGACCCCGTTCGAGAGCAGATCGTCCGCGGCCGCGACGTCGACCGCCCGATCGCGGTCAGGCATGTCGCTCGAGTCGTAGCCCGTCGTCGCTGCCGCGACCTCCTCGTCCGAGACCGGCGGGAGGCCGAGCTCGCGGAAGACGGCCTGCACCGCACGGGCGGCCACCTCGCGGACTCGCAGCACCTCTTCCTCGGCGACGGGCTCGATGCCGGCGTCCACCTGCCAGTCGCGCTGCACGGTCAGCCACTCGTCGAGGTCGTCGGCGTCGTAGTTCCCGCCGCCAAAGAGGTTGTCGTTCCGCGGCATCACCGAGTATCCGGACGTGACGAAGTCGGTGCCGGGCAGGAACTGGCCCATGAGCTTCGCCGTCTTGCGGATGTCCGAGTGCGACGCGATCGCGTCGTTGCCGGAAGCGACCTCGAGATCGAGCCAGGCCGCGAGGACGTTCTCGCCGAGGATCGCGCGGGTGCCTCCCGGCACCGCGAGCACGAGCGCGACACACGAGATCGAGCCGTTCTGCACTCCCTGCGAGCCGGCCGCCCGCACCGCCGCGAGGCAGCGCGCCTCGAGGTAGAGCATCGACAGGCCCTGCGCGTACCCCATCAGCGCCTCCGAGCCGGTGCCCGAGGTGAAGCGCACCTTGACGCCCCGCGATGCATAGGCCGCGCCGAGGAAGGCCTTCGACCACGGTGTGTCGTCGCCGTCCACGAAGACGGGCTCCGTCCCGTACACCGAAAGCGTCTCCGCGTAGGTGACGAGCCCGCGGATGGCGAGCTCGAGGTTCCGCCGCTCCTCGACGGCGCACTGCGTCATGACGCCGGGCCGGCCCGTCTGCGAGCCGACGAGGAGCGCGATCGCGTTCAGCGGTGCGTAGCGCGCGACGCCGACGGTGGTCTCGATCTCGGCGAACCCGCGCCGGGCGGCCTCGGCCGCATCGGCCGCGAGCAGCGCGGGGCTCTCTTTCAGGTTCGTGACGTGCGCCTGGTTCGAGGGCGCGCGGCGTGCCCGCAGCTTCTTCAGCGCCAGCATCAGCTCGACCGGGTCCAGGAGACCGACGACGCGTGCGAGCTTTGCGGGGGTCAGCCCTCGGGCGAGGCGCACGAGCTCCACGCGTGGGGCGCCGACGTCGACGAGCATGCGGGCGAGCTCCGCGTCGCCGAGCGCCATCGCCTCCTCCGCGACCTCGAGATCGAGACCGTGGGCGACGACGAAGCGGTCGATGACGTCGAAGTCGGCGGCGGCGCGGCCATCCATCCGAGCGACGCCTCTGCCCTCGACGACGAGCTCGGGCTCCGGATCCAGCGGTCCGCCGGCCGCGACGAGGCCGAGCTCGGGGAGCGGTGAGATGAGCACCTCGGTGTGGAGCGCGAGCCGGTCGCGCGCGGCGAAGCGGCGGCTACGCATCGGCGAGGAGCCCCCGTTCCGAGTACGCGGTGGCGGCCTCGCGCACGAATGCCGCGCTCTTCTCGGCACCGTGGCCTTCGAGCCGCGCCGCCCACTCCTCGAGCTCGGCGGCCGTCGCCCGGCGCGGCCGGAGGGCGGTGTACACGGCGAGCAGAA
>JBOHBD010000059.1:0-10393 GCA_050698195.1 Gaiellaceae bacterium | reverse complement strand
CCTCCGGCTCGTCCGACGGAGCCCCGTACGGGGGCGACTCGGCCGGAGGCGGAGCGGCTTGGCTCTCCGAAGCGGGCGGAGGGGGCGGCGGTGCCGTCACCGGGGCGGACGACTCCGTCGAGGAGGACGAGCTGCTCGGCATCTCCCTCTTCAGCGTGTCGATACCTCCTGCCTCCTGCACGGTCTGCCAGGCGCCGATGGCGACGAGGACCGCGAGCGCGAGCCCGATCCAGCTCCAGATCGTCGACTCGTCGCCGAGGATCGTGAGGATCTTGATGACCGCGAAGATGAGGATCAGCGCTCCGAGCAGGGCGGCCGTCATCGCCGTCGAGATCGGAAGCGGGATGTTGACCGAGGCCAGGCGCACGATGATCCAGGCGATCAGCACGATCGTGAGAAGGCCGAGGACGACACCTGCGAAGCCACGCCAGCCGCTGAACGTGGCGTCGACGCCGAGCTCGTCCGCGATGCCTCCGACGTCGAAGTCCTGCCAGGGCAGGAAGAGGTCGATGAGGAGGAGCACCGCTCCGACAAGCATTATCTGCGTCCCGCGCCCGAGTGCGTTGAATCGTTCCATCGCCCGTCCTTTCCGTGGTCGTCTGCGGCGGTCTCGAAGGGACTCTTATCGACCCGCGCCGATGTTGCAAGCGAATAGGCGCACTTTTGGGAAGGGCAGCGTCGGATCGCGTTCCTAGACTGGCTCGGTGGCCAAGGTCCTCGTCCAGCACGTCTGCACCGAGTGCGGGACGGTCAGCCCGCGCTGGCTCGGGAAATGCCCTGGTTGTGGGGCTTTCGGAACGCTCGCCGAGGAGCTTCACGCCACACACGACGCCGCCGCATCCGCCCGCGCGAGAACGCCGACGCCGCTCGGCGACGTCTCGGCGAGCGAGGGCGAGCGAATCCCGACCGGAGTGCCCGAGCTCGACCGCGTCCTCGGGGGCGGCCTCGTCCCCGCCTCGCTCGTGCTCGTCGGCGGCGAACCGGGCGTCGGCAAGTCGACCCTTCTCCTGAGCGCTCTCGGGGCGATCGCGCGGGGAGGGCGGACCGCGCTGCTCGTGACGGGCGAGGAGTCGGCTGCTCAGGTTTCGCTTCGGGGGGCGCGTCTCGGGGGGGCCGACTCGGTCGGGATTCTCGCGGAGACGGAGCTCGACACCGTCTGCGCGACGCTCGCGCACGAGCGACCCGACGTGTGCGTCATCGACTCCGTGCAGACGCTGCACGCGTCAGAGGTCGGCTCGGCGCCGGGATCGGTCGCGCAGGTTCGCGAGGCCGCGGGCCGGCTGCTGCGTGTCTCGAAGGAGGCGGGCGTCGCGACGATTCTCGTGGGGCACGTGACGAAGGACGGAGCGGTCGCCGGGCCTCGCGTGCTCGAGCACCTCGTCGACTGCGTCCTCCAGTTCGAAGGCGACCGCTACCACGAGCATCGCGTGCTCCGCGCGACGAAGAACCGGTTCGGCTCGACGAACGAGCTCGGGGTGTTCGAGATGACGGCCTCCGGGCTCGTCGGTGTGCCCGACCCCTCGGAGCTCTTCGGCTCGACCCATCCGGGCGAGGTCGGTGCTGCGGTCGGCTGCGTGCTCGAGGGCACTCGACCGCTCCTGCTCGAGATCCAGGCGCTCGTCGCGCCGAGCGATCTCGCGATGCCGCGGCGCGTGGCGACCGGCGTCGACCCGAAGCGACTGGCGATGATCGTGGCAGTCCTCAGCCGTCATGCAGGACTCGCGCTCGGAAACGCCGACGTGTTCGTCAACGTTGCGGGCGGCGTCCGGATCGAGGAGCCTGGCGCCGACCTCGCCGTCGCACTCGCGATTGGGTCTGCGGCCCGGGGAGCTCCCTCGCTCCCGAGCTCGGCGGCCTTCGGCGAGATCGGCTTGACCGGGCGGCTGCGGCTCGCATCGCAGGCCGAGCGCCGCCTCGACGAGTGTGCGAAGCTCGGCATCGGGACGGTCGTCGCGCCGGAGGGAACGCCGGCTCGCGCCCGCCCCCGTGTCTCGACTGCCGAATCGCTGAGAAAGGCGCTCGAGGCCGGCCTCGACGCGCGCTCCGCCTGATCCGCCGCGATCCTCTCGCGGGCGAGCCGCGGGGACGTTGCGTTGTCGTTAAGCGCACGTGAGAAACCCGCTATGATTCGACTGTGGCCGGCAGGGAACGACGCTGCCGGCGCTTTTTCGTGATGGCGTCGGATCCACACTCAGAGACGAGCAACGGGGAGGCTGTCTTGTTCGACATCGGCGACAAGGTGGTCTATCCGCACCACGGCGCAGGGACGATCGTGAAGAAGGAGAAGCGGGAGGTCCTCGGCGAGGTCCGCGAGTACCTCACGATCCAGATACTCCACAACGACATGACCGTCAACGTGCCTTGCGAGAACGCGGAGCGGGTGGGCTTGCGGCAGGTCATCGACCAGCGAACGGTGACGATGGTGGTGCGGACGCTGTCCGGGGGCTCCACCGAGATGCCGAAGAACTGGAACCGTCGCTTCAAGCACAACCGCGACAAGATGAAGACCGGCAACATCTTCGAGCTAGCGGAGGTCGTGCGGAACCTCGCCGTGCGAAACAACGAGAAAGGGCTCTCGACAGGCGAGAAGCAGATGTTCGTCAAGGCGAAGAAGATCCTGGCCTCCGAGCTCATGTACGCGAAGGGCATGAACGAGGACGAGGCCGCCGCCTGGCTCGACGACGTCCTCTCGCGCGCGGGACAGGCGAAGCCGAAGTCCAGAGCGAAGCCGAAGGCGGCCGCAGCGAGTGCTTGAGAGCCCCGGCGGTTCCGGCGAAGCCGGGACCACCTGGGCGTTGCTCGTCGCAGCGGGCGCCGGAGAGCGTCTCGGGATCGATCGTCCCAAGGCGTTCGCGCTCTTGAGAGGACGTCCCCTGCTCGCGGAGAGCCTCGACCGGCTCGATCGCTCGCCCTGGATCGACTCGATCGTCGTCGCGGCACCGCCAGGGTGGGAGGAGCCCGTCATCCTGCTCTCCGAGGAGCTCGCCGCCACGAAGGTCGTCTCCTGTGTCACGGGCGGCGAAACGCGCGCCGACTCGGTCCGCTCCGCGCTCCGCGACGTCTCGGAGGGGGCCCTCGTCGTGCTCGTCCACGACGCGGCGCGCCCGCTCGTGGCCGAGGCGGTGATCGAGCGCGTTCTGGGCCCGCTCGCCGAAGGATTCGACGGCGTCGTGCCGGGGCTTCCCCTCTCGGACACGGTCAAGCGGGTCGAGCGCGGTGTCGTCGTCGAGACGGTCTCACGCGACGGGCTCCTCGGTGCACAGACTCCGCAAGCGTTTCTCGCTGCCGCGCTGCGGCGGGGGTTCGACGGCGATCTCTCCGGTGCGACCGACTGCGCGACGCTCGTCGAGCGAGCGGGTGGCCGTGTCGCGTTCGTCGACGGCGATCCGAGACTGCTCAAGGTTACGACCCCGGAGGATCTCGCTCTGGTCGAGGCGCTGCTCGCGTCCTCGTAGGCCGGCTTGCCTGTGGACTCATCGGGGCTCACGGTCGGCGCCCGTACGAGGCACTGAACGAGGCACGGTGGCGCTGAAGGCGGTCTTCTTCGACGTCGGCGAGACCCTCGTCGACGAGACGGGCATGGGGGAGCGGGCGGCCGACCTCGTCGGCGTCCCGCGCTTCACGCTCATGGGCGTCCTCGGCGGGCTCGCCGCCCGAGGCGAGCCTCATGACCGCGTCTGGGAGGTCCTCGGTCTTCCTCCGCCCCGCGTGAGCTGGCGGCTGCCCGACGAGCTCTACGCCGATGCGCTTCCGTGTCTACACCGGCTTCGTGCCCAGGGGTTGCTCGTCGGGGCCGCCGGTAACACGGGGCCGGACGCCGAGACATCGTTGCGGGAGCACGTCCACGTCGTCGGCTCGTCCTCGAGCTGGGGAGTCGCGAAGCCGGACCGCGCCTTCTTCGAGCGGATCGTGGAGGAGACCGGGCTCGCCCCCGACAGCGTCGCGTACGTGGGCGATCGCGTCGACAACGACGTCCTCCCCGCAGCGGCCGCCGGGCTCGTGGCGGTCCATGTCCGTCGCGGGCCGTGGGGACGGCTCCAGGCGACGCCGTCCGAGGCGGCGCTCGCCGTCGACGACCTCGCCTCGCTTCCGCAGGCGCTAGCCTCGCTCGCGTGAACGAGCTCCGGGTCGGGATCGGCGTCGATGCACACGTCTTCGAGGCGGGCGTCCCGCTCGTGCTCGGCGGCATCGAGCTCGAGTACCCGCGCGGTCTCGCAGGTCATTCCGACGGAGACGTCGTCTCCCATGCGCTGATCGACGCACTACTCGGCGCGGCGAACCTCGGTGACATCGGCTCGATGTTCCCGTCCGATGACGATGCGTACCGGGGCGCGTCCTCGCTCGATCTCCTGTGGGAGGCATACCGGGAGGTGCGCGACGCGGGGTGGGAGCTCGTGAATGCGGATTGCGTCCTCGTCGGTGAGGAGCCGCGCATCGGCGCGGTTCGGGGGGAGATGTGCGAGCGGCTGGCCGGGGCGCTCGGAGTCGAGGTCGGCCGGGTCACCGTGCGCGCGACGACGACCGATCGCCTGGGGTTCACGGGCCGCGGCGAAGGCCTTGCGGCCCACGCGGTCGCGTTGCTCGGCCGGTGACGCGCGTCCGCCGCGCCCAGCGAGCCGACCCGCCGGCATACGAATGCCGCAGCCTCCCTCCGTCGGTCAGGTGGCGGCCGCGGGGCAGCTCGTCCGAAGGGAGCCCGCGGTGTCGCTCTCTCTCAGAAGATCTCTTCCCAGAGCCGGCTCGCGGCGTCCTACGCAGGCAAGGTGAAGCAGACCCGGGCGCCGCCGCCCTCGCGGTCCTCGGCCCAGATCCGCCCCCCGTGCAATTCGACGAGCCCGCGTGCGATCGCCAGGCCGAGCCCTGCTCCGCGCGTCGTCCGCGACCGGTCGCCGCGCCAGAAGCGCTCGAACATGCGTGTGCGGGCCTCCGGATCGAGGCCCTCTCCGGTGTCCTCGACGGCGACCCGGACCTCTCCGGCGAGCGGCTCCACCCGGACCGCGACCGCTCCGTCGCTCGGGGTGTGCCGGAGTGCATTCGTGAGCAGGTTCATCAGCACGCGCTCGACCTTCTCGGGAGCGAATCTCGCGGTCACGGCCGCGTCGACGTCGGACGCAAGCCGGATGTGCCTGAGCCTCGCCTCGGCTTCGACGCCGCGGAGGCTGCTCGATACGACGGGCGCCACCGGCAGATGCCGGAGCTCGAGCGTGAGGGCGTTCGCGTCGATTCGAGCGAGCTCGAAGAGATCGTCCACGAGCTGTGCGAGGACGCGGACCTGCTCCCGCAGCGCCGGGACGTACTCCTCCGGCTTGCCGAGCCCGTCCTCGAGCGCCTCGAGCATCGCCTGCATGTTCGCGAGCGGTGTCCGGAGGTCGTGGCTCGCCCAGGCGACGAGCTCGCGCCGCGAGTCGAAGAGCCGCTGGAGGTTCTCCCCCATCTCGTTGAACGAGCTCGCGAGCTCGGCGACCTCGGCGGGACCGCCTCTCGGAGCACGGGCGTCGAGGTTGCCGTGCGCGAGCGCTGTCGACGCGTTCCGAACGCGGTCGACGGCATTCGCGATCGAGTGAGCGACCACGAGCGCGGCGACGACGGCGGTGAGCGCCGAGGCGGCCGTGACCGCGAGGATCTTCACGTCGTCACCCATGTGGAACATGACCCAGCCGGAGACGAGAACCGCGCCGAGCGGCAGCAGGACGGCAAGGAACGCGAGCCCCACGAGCTGGAGCCGAACCGTCGGCAACAGCCGCAGAACGAAGGCGAGGGTGAGGCCGACGGCGAGCGTCGCGACGGCGACGATGACCGCGGTCTCGATCACGGCACGAGCCTGTAACCGACGCCCCAGACCGTCTCCACGTGACGAGGCGCCGAGGGGTCGTCCTCGATCTTCTCGCGCAGGCGTCGGACGTGCACCGTGACCGTTCCAGTGTCGAGCGCTGCCGTGTAGCCCCACACGCTCGCCATCAACTGATCTCGGGAGAAGACCCGCCGCGGATGGCCGGCGAGGAACCAGAGCAGATCGAACTCCTTCGCGGTCAAGCGCACGTCCTGTCCGTTCTTCCGGGCGTCCCTGGTCACGCGCTCGAGCTCGACGTCGCCGAAGGTGAGCCGCTCCTCGCTCGATCCTGCCGGCGTCGACCGTCGAAGCACGCTCCGCACCCTCGCGGCGAGCTCCCTCGGCGAGAACGGCTTCGTGACGTAGTCGTCGGCACCCAGCTCGAGGCCGACGATCCGGTCCGCCTCCTCGCCGCGGGCGGTGAGCATGATGACGGGGAGCTCCGACGTCGACCGGATCCAGCGGCAGAGCTCGAGGCCGTCGGTTCCCGGCAGCATCACGTCGAGGACGACGAGATCGGGGTCGGAGCGCTCGATCGCGCCGCGAGCGGCGTCTCCGTCGGCCGCCTCGAGCGTCCGATGCCCTTCGCGGGCGAGATAGCGGACGACGACTTCGCGCACGATCGGCTCGTCGTCGACGACAAGGACGGTTGCCATCGCCGCATTGTGCTGCGGGAGCGGTTACGCGGGGGTGAATTCAGCCACGTTCATGCCGGCGTGAGGCGGGTGTAAGGGCTCCGCCCCAGCGTCGGATCGTGTTCCGACGGAAGGAGAGAGTGATGAGGATGCTCGTGGCGCTTCCCACGCTCGTCGCGTGTGCTGCGATCGCCTTCGCGCCGCCGGCCGCCGCCGCGGACGGGCCGGTGAAGACGTTCTCCCAGGACGTGACCCTCGGGTTCTACCGCGGCCAGGTGGTCTCGTACCTCGATCTCGGCCCGGTCAAGCTTCGCCCGGGGGAACGAGGTCGCGCCGATCTGGCCGTTCTCGAACGGGCACGAGGGTCAGCGCAACATCATCGACACGCTCCCCGGTCGCAGGGACTACACGCCCCTCTGGCCCGTGCGGATGGTGACCTGGAAGCCCGGCGCCCGGGTTCGCATCCTTCGCTCGGCCGCTCAGGTGCGGGCTGCTGAGCGGGCGGGCGAGGTGTCGATCCGGCCGATGCCGATCGTGGTCAACTGCCCGGTGCCCTGACCGGGCTTCGCTTCTAGCCCGGCAGGGCGACCAGGCCGTCCGCGACGACGACGAGACCGTCACGCTCGAGCGAGCGGACGGCTTCGTCGTCGAGCGTGTCGATCGCGCGAGCCGAGTCGGCGACGGCGCGCAGCGTGTCCGCGCGTCGCTGGCGGAACGAGCCTTCGAACGGTCCCTGCTTTCGTCTCGGCTCTTCGCGGATGCCGCGGGACGGACATCCGCCCGCGAGCGGGCACACCCCGCACCGTGGGACCCGCGCGAGACAGACGGTCGCTCCGAGGTCCATGAGCGCC
The DNA here is from genome assembly GCA_050698195.1 of Gaiellaceae bacterium. Taxonomy (GTDB): domain Bacteria; phylum Actinomycetota; class Thermoleophilia; order Gaiellales; family Gaiellaceae; genus GMQP-bins7. The sequence goes on along the minus strand of JBOHBD010000059.1, from coordinate 3,077 downwards.
TGGGCCGAGGCGGCCCCGAACGCATGGCCGGTACGCGCGACGACCCGCACGACGTTCACGTCAATCGGCAAGACGCCGTCTCCGAAGGCGAAGCAGCGAATCGCCGCCGACGTGTACGGGCCGACTCCGGGAAGGTCCGTCAGATCGTCCGGCCACCCCTGCTCGGCGACCCGGCGTGCAGCCCGATGCAGGTTGACGGCGCGCCGGTTGTAGCCGAGCCCCTGCCACTCGCGGATGACCTCCGACGGGGACGCGCCGGCGAGGGACGAGACCGTCGGCCAGCGTTCGAGCCACGCGAGGTATCGAGGTCGGACGCGCTCGACCTGCGTCTGTTGCAGCATCACCTCGCTGACGAGAATCGCGTAGGGGTCTCGCGTGCGGCGCCAGGGGAGATCGCGGGCGTTCTCGCCGAACCACGCGAGGAGCTCGTCCTCCATGGCGCTCACCGTATGCGCGACGGTTGCCGGGCGGGGAGACGGGTCGTCGGCTGCATGCCACGAGCGTAAGGAAGGACGGCCGTGTCCGAAGCTGAGTTCGGCGTCATCGGCATCACCTCGGCCTCCTCTCCGCTCGACGATGCCGACCGCTTCTCGACGACGGCGGATTCGCTCCTCTTCCACGGCATGGGGTGGGACACGTCGACATCGTCTCGTACCCCGAGTCCCACCTCGCACGCGAGCTCGAGGTCTGCTACGCGAACCTCTCGCTCGTGACCGACCACGACGTCGGGATCGCCGGGTCGCGCTACGCGCGAAGGAACCACCGCACGGCTGCCCGCGAGATCGGGGCGGGCGCCTCGTGCCCGCCGTCGAACTTCCGGTAGGTCACGGCGTACCCGGCACCACGGAGGGCATTCACGATCGCATCGCTCGTGCGGGAGATCGGGAGGACGTCGTCCCGGATGCCGTGGGCGACTAAGACCCGCGGCTTCCCGACGTACCTCTGCGGGACGACTCCGCCGGGAGAAAGCGCCAGGATCGCGCTGAAGAGGCCGCCGTTCGCGAGCCCAAGCGAGAGCGCGTACGTCGCGCCGTCCGAGAATCCGCCGACGGCGACCCGTCGCCTGTCGATCCGGCACCGCGCGAAGGCGCGCCGGAGAGCCGCGTCCACGGTAGGGAGGTCCACGTCTGCACCGCTCAAGCTGCTCCAGGTCGAGCCTGCTGCGGCCGGCGCGAGCATCACGACGTCCGGGGCCTTCCAGCCGCCGCGGAACGCGTACAGCCCATCTCGTGACGAGCCACCCGCGCCGTGCAAGACGAGGATCAGGGCGTTCCTCGCCCTCGATCCCGCCGTGACGCGCATCAGGGCCCTCTTCCCGCCCCCGAGCCTCAGGACGTGAACCCCCGGCGCGCAGTCCGCTCGCGACCCGGCCGCCGGCGGGGAGAGGCGCCTGCTCTCCGTCGTGTCCGGCTCTACGGCCTGTCGGTCCGAGCCGCCGCAGCCGGCGGCGACGACGAGGAGGAGCGAGAGGCATGGTCGAACGTGCGCCCTCATCGGCCTGCACCGTACGTCAGGATGCGACGGCTCCGTGAACGCGACGAGGAGGTAGCCGTGTCCCTCACCGACTTCCAGCGCGAGCTCTGCACGACGAGCACGTGGGACTTCTCGGGCCTGCGAGCGCTCTACGTCAACTGCACGCTCAAGCCGTCCCCCGAGCTCTCGCACACCGAGGGGCTCATGCGCATCTCGATGGCGATCATGGAGCTGAACGGCGTCGAGGTCGACTACGTGCGCGCGCTCGATCACGAGCTCGCGCCCGGCGTCTGGCCGGACATGCGCGAGCACGGCGCGGAGCGAGACGACTGGCCGGAGCTCTACGTGCGCGTCCAGGCTGCCGACGTTCTCGTGCTCGGCTCCCCGATCTGGCTCGGCGAGAAGTCGTCCGTGTGCACGCGGGTGATCGAGCGCCTGTACGCCTGCTCGAGCCTGCTCAACGAGCAGGGCCAGTACGCGTACTACGGGAAGGTCGGCGGCTGCCTGATCACCGGCAACGAGGACGGGATCAAGCACTGCTCGATGAACATTCTCTACTCGCTCCAGCACCTCGGCTACACGATCCCGCCGCAGGCAGACGCCGGCTGGATCGGCGAGGCCGGTCCGGGCCCGTCGTATCTCGATCCCGGCTCGGGCGGGCCCGAGAACGACTTCACGAACCGGAACACCACGTTCATGACGTGGAATCTCCTCCACCTCGCGCGACTGCTGAAGGACGCGGGCGGTGTCCCGGCACACGGCAACCAGCGCTCGCTGTGGGATGCCGGGTGCCGGTTCGACTTCGCGAACCCCGACTACCGGTAGCTTCCGTGCGTGCTGCTCTACAACTCGGCGGTCTCGGGCAACTGTTACAAGGTGCGCCTTCTCTTCGCGCACCTCGGCCTCGAGTACGAACAAGTTGACGTCAGCGTCGTCGACCGCTCCAACCGCCGCGAGCTGCTCGGGGACCTGAACCCGGGGCTCCGGGTGCCGACCGTCGTCCTCGACGACGGGCGCCCGCTCGCGGAGTCGAACGCGATCCTCTGGTTCTTCGGGGACGGGACCGAGTACGTGCCCGAGGACGCGTACGAGCGCGCGCAGGTGCTCCAGTGGGCGTTCTTCGAGCAGTACAGCCACGAGCCGTACATCGCCGTCGCGCGCTTCTGGCTCACCTACTCGGGCAATCCGGGCGAGTTCGCCGACCGGCGTTCGCGTGCGATGAAGGGCGGCTACGCGGCGCTCGACGCGATGGAGAGCCACCTCGACGGCCGGACGTTCCTCGTGGGCGACCGGTACTCGATCGCGGACATCTCGCTCTACGCGTACACGCACGTCGCGCACGAGGGTGAGTTCGACCTCGCGAGGTACCCGGCGATCCGCGGGTGGCTCGAACGCGTCGCGTCGCAGCCGGGCCACGTCATGATCGACGCGTGAGACCCCCTGTACCAACCTCCGACGCCCACGCGTTCCTGGGGCGTCGCTCGCGGTGCGGGGCCGGAGGGCACAGTACGAGAGGTGCGGGCCCGGACGGCAACGTGCCGCGAGCGGCGGCAGGCGCCGGCGGAGCCGGGCTCCGCCCGGCGGGAGCCGACGCCGGCCAGGGG
>JBOHBD010000058.1:0-4187 GCA_050698195.1 Gaiellaceae bacterium | reverse complement strand
GCTCGTGGGAGCCGACTACGTCGTCGCGCGGAACACGGTCCTCGCGGTCGTCCCGGCAACGATCTGCGTGGCGACGGGGTACGCAGTCAACCGGCTCGGACTGGCTGCGGCCGGGGCGCTGTGCGTCCTCCTCCTCGCCGTCACCCTCTCCCCGGCGCTCGACGACCGGTACGGGCGCACGGACTGGCGTGGAGGGGCGGAGCGGCTGTCGACGCCGACGGCCGAGCGCGCCGTCGTCGTGACGCCGTACATGAGCCGGTCGCTCTGGAGCCCGTACCTGCCGGGGCTCGACGAGCCCCGGGTCGAAGCGCCGAGAGTCGAGGAGATCGCGGTCCTCGGGCTCGCGACCGAGGGCGGCTTCTCGGCAGGCGCCGTCGAGCCTCCCGACGTCGACGCGCCCGCTGCGCCGGACGGGTTCCAGCTCGTGGGCGACGAACGCACGTCGACGTACACGCTCTTCCTCTACCGCGCGCCGGGTCCGACACCCGTGTCGACGAGCGAACTCGCCGAGATGCGGTTGACGGACATCCAGCCCGGGATCCTCCTTCAGCCCCGCCCTGACGAGCCAGTTACACGGTCAGTCCTCGACGCGGGCTAGCATCGCCGGGTGAGCTCGAGCAAGCTCGAGGTGAGAGACGCCGCGACGAGCGCGGCACCGCCCGTTGCCGAGCCCGAAGCTCGGGTCGACCGGACGGTCGTCATCAAGCCGGCGTCGCGCTGGCCACACCTCGACGTCGCCGAGCTCTGGCACTACCGCGAGCTCCTGCAGACGCTCGTCTGGCGCGACGTCGTCGTGCGCTACAAGCAGACGTTCCTCGGGGTCGCGTGGGCGATCCTCGTCCCCGTCTTCACGGCGGTCGTCTACATCATCGTCTTCGGGAAGTTCGCGAACTTCCCCGCGGGAGAGGTGCCCTATCCGGCCCTCGTGATCGGAGGCGTGTTGCCGATGCAGTACTTCGCCTCCTCGCTGACCGGATCGAGCCTGAGCCTCGCGGGGAACCTCCAGCTCGTCACGAAGGTCTACTTCCCACGCGCGCTCCTGCCGCTGGCGGCCGTACTCGTCCCGATGGTCGACCTGATCGTCGGCCTGCCGGTGCTCATCGCGCTCATGTGGATCTACGAGACGTGGCCGGGCGGCATCGAGGTCCTGATGGCGCCGGTGTTCCTCGCGCTCGCGCTCGTCACGGCGCTCGGGGCGGGATTCTTCCTCTCCGCCCTCAACGTCAGGTACCGCGACGTCCGCTACATGATCCCCGTCTTCCTCCAGGTCCTGCCTCTGCTCTCGGGGGTCATGTACGCGGTCGAGCAGATTCCCGAGAAGTGGCAATGGATCCTCGCCTTCAACCCGATGACCGCCGTGATCGCCGGGCTCCGCTGGGCGGCGCTCGACGCTCCCGCTCCGGAGCTCGGGCAGACCACCGTCGGCGTCGCGGTGGCGCTCGCCATGTTCTTCGTCGGCCTCGCGGTCTTTCGCGCCTCCGAGCCGCGCTTCGCGGACACGATCTGATGCCCGTCGCGATTCAGGTCGAAGGGCTCTCCAAGCGCTACCGGATCGGGGAGCTGCAAGCCGCGTACGGGACGTTGCGCGAGTCGTTGTCCCATGCCGCCAAGCGGTTCACCGGGCAGGAGCATCGTCGAGGCTACGAGGAGATCTGGGCGCTGCGAGACGTCTCGTTCACCCTCGACGAGGGCAAGGCGCTGGGCGTCATCGGCCGCAACGGCGCGGGGAAGTCGACGCTCCTCAAGGTGCTGACGCGGATCACGACCCCGACGAGCGGCCGGGCGGAGATCCGGGGCCGCGTGGGCAGCCTGCTCGAGGTCGGGACCGGCTTCCATCCCGAGCTGACCGGGCGCGAGAACGTCTTCCTGAACGGCGCGATCCTCGGCATGAAGCGCCGGGAGATCCAGGCGAAGCTCCCTGATATCGCCGAGTTCTCGGGTGTCGAGAAGTTCCTCGACACGCCGGTCAAGCGTTACTCGAGCGGCATGCACGTGCGCCTCGCGTTCTCGGTTGCCGCGCACTTCGAGCCCGAGATCATGCTCGTGGACGAGGTGCTGAGCGTCGGCGACGCGGAGTTCCAGGCCCGCTGTCTTGGGAGGATGGAAGACATCGGCGCGACCGGGCGCACCGTCGTCTTCGTGTCGCACCAGCTCCAGGCGGTCGCCCAGCTCTGCGATCGCGCGATCCTGCTCGAAGAGGGGCAGATCGTGAACGACGGGCCGAGCGCGGACGTGGTCGCCGACTACCTGCAGACGGTGACCGGGACGAGCTCCAGCCAGTCGTGGACGGACGAGGACGGCGCTCCGGGTGACGATCTCGTCCGGCTCCACTCGGTGCGGGTCACGCGGGCGGACGGCGAGACCGCGGACTCCGTCGACGTCCGGGAGCCCGTGGGAGTCGAGCTCGCGTTCAGCGTCCTGCGCGACGGACCCCCGATCCTGCCGAAGATCAAGGTCGTCGCCGGGGGTCATATCGCCTTCAACGCCATGGACGTCGACCCGCGCTGGCACGACCCGTCACCGCCCGGCGAGTACGTCACGACGGCCTGGATCCCGGGGAACTTCCTCAACGAAGGACTGGTGACGATCGACGCGGCCGTCTGCTCCCTCGACTCGCCGAAGCTGCATCATCACGTGAGCGTGCACGAAGCCGTCTCGTTCCACGTCTACGACCCGCTCGAGGGCGACTCGTCCCGCGGGACCTTCACGGGTCAGTGGCGCGGCGTCGTACGGCCGCTCCTCGATTGGACGGTGGGGGAGGTCTGAGCGTGCGAGTCGTCGGGGTCGTCCTCGTGAGGAACGAAGACGTCTTCGTCGAGCAGGCAGTCCGAAACGTCGCGGCGTTCTGCGATCGCATCCACGTCGTCGACCACCTCTCGACCGACCGCACGCCGGAGATCCTCCGAGGGCTGGCGCTCGAGCTCGACCACGTGACCGTCGAGCGCTCGAGCGACGCGGGCGACTCGCACCGCGCCATCGAGGGCTATGCCGGCACGCCGACCTGGGCCCTCGGCGTCGACGGCGACGAGCTGTACGACCCCGGCGCGCTCGCACGCCTTCGGGACGAGCTCGAGGCCGGAGCGCACGCGGACGTGTTCCGGCTCAAGGGCCACGTCCTCAACTGCAAGGAGCTCGACGAGACGCAGGGCCTGGCGTCGGGCTACCTGGCTCCGCCGTCGCGCCCCGTGACCAAGCTCTTCAACCTGGGAGCCGTCGAGACGTGGACGGGCTGCCTCGAGCGTCTTCACGACGGGGACGCGGTGTTTCGCCCCGGGTTCGGCTGGGAGTCGCTCCGGTACCTGTCCGAAGAGAGGGACTGGGAGTCGGACCCGCTCAGGATGGTGCACACGTGCTTCCTCCGACGCTCGAGCGGGGACACGGGCGAGCAACCGTCCATTCGCCTCGGCCTCCCCGAGACGGGCGCGTGGAAGAGGGGCCCCCGCGGGATCCTCCATCGGCTGCGGAAGCGGAGACACCTCGATCCACGGATCAAGGAGTACGTCCGAGCGGGTTCCTCCTGGAAGCAGGAGTGGTACGCGCGCGGAGCTCGCGTCACCGTCGACGCGCGACCCTTCCTCGAGCCCGCTTCGCGGAACCGGGCGGTCGGCGCCGTCTCGGCACCATGAGGCGGATCCACCGGCCCGAGCGCCGGCCTGGCGCGCAAGCGCTGGGAGCGGTGGTCACCGGGCCCGTCGTCGAGCCGCTCACGATTCCCGAGCACCCCACACCGGGCGTGAACCTCGCGGGCTTCCTCGAGGGCGAGCTCGGCCTCGGGGAGGTCGCGCGCAAGCTGGGGCGAGGCCTCGAGCACGCCGGGATCCCCTTCGTCGCGATTCCCTACCGGCGAACGCACAGCCGGCAGGAGCATCCGCTGGAGCTGGCGGTCGCCGAGGCAGCTCCCTACGACACGAACCTCATCTGCCTGAACCCCGACTACCTCCATCAGTTCACGGCCGACGTGGGCGTCGGCTTCTTCGCGGGCCGCTACTCGATCGGAGTGTGGTTCTGGGAGACGAGCGTCTTCAGGCCGGAGAACCTGACGGGGCTCCGCTTCCTCGACGAGATCTGGGTTGCAAGCGAGTACGTCCGCCAATCGGTCGCATCCAAGGCGGACATCCCCGTGCACGTCGTGACCTTGCCGATCGAGGAACCGCCGAAAGCCGAGCTCTCGCGATCAGACGTCGGGC
>JBOHBD010000057.1:0-4899 GCA_050698195.1 Gaiellaceae bacterium | reverse complement strand
GCCGTAGAGACCCCAGATCAAGGAGCCCACGACTTCGCCAACGGTCGCGATCGCGACCACGGCGAGCGTCTGCACGCGGACAGCCGGGTCGTGGAGCGAGAGCAGGGCGACGAGCACGGCTGCGGTCAGCAGCCCGAGGAAGAGCTGACCCGTCGCGCGCAGCTGCGCGTCGAGCAGAAGTCCACCTCCGGACCAGACCGCGACGACCGCGAGAGTGACGAGAGCCGGGCCGCGCACGGCCGTGCTTCGCCGGCGGGCCGTCACCGGTTCGAGCGCTCTGCGGTGACGAGAGCCGGATGGCACATGATGGTGCAGCCGACCGGCTCTCGGCGGTTCGCTAGCCCTCCTAGTCGTCGAGCACGAACGTGACGAGCATGTTCACCTGGTACTCGGAGATCGAGCCTCCCTCCAGTCGCACTTGCTGCTCCTTGATCCACGCGCTCTTGACGTTGCGAAGCGTCGCGTTGGCGCGGGTGAGACCCGACTTGATCGCGTCTTCGAAGCTCGTGGTCGACGTCGCGCTGATCTCCGTCACGCGTGCTACCGCCATGCCTGCCTCCTTGTGGTCGGTTTCGAGGGAGTCTGCTACAAGCCCGGGGAATGTACGAGAGCGACGACGACCTGCGCCGGCTCCAGGGAGTGCCTTGGGGGAAGGGCGTCGTCGTGGTCGTCCAGCCGTCGTCGACGTGGGCGTACGCGTTCCATCCAGAGAGCGTCCCGGGGTGACCGAGGGCCGCCACGTGCTCGTCCGGCCGGGCGAGGGCCATCGGGTCGGGAACGTGGAGTTCCTCGCCCGCAGCCGGGGCGCGCGAAGGCGACGAGGCCGCCCGGAGCCTTATCGCCTCTGCGTCGAGACGTCGAACCGTCTAAGCCGATGTCGCTGCTGGAGCCGGCATGAGGCCAAGCTGCGTCAAGAGGGCCATCTCATCCAGCCGCGTCCAGCGCTCGACGACCTTCCCCGCGGAACCGAAGCGGAGGAACGCCATCGCCTGGACGTCGATCTCCTTGCCAGTCGGCGCGGCGCCCATGAACTCGCCTTCGTGCGTCCCCCGGATCCGTACGTGGATCGCCGTGAGGTCGCCCTCGACTATGAGCCGCTGGGTCTCGATGCGGATGTCCGGGAACGCGCTCCACATCTGCCTGAACATCCCCCGCAGGCCGTCGACGTTCGGCGGCACGTCGGGCGGGAGCCCGTGGCTCGCCGCGTCCTCGGTGTACAGCTCGAAGTAACGCTCGTCGTGCGCGTTCCAGAGCTCGACGGCGGCCTCGATAGCGTCCTTGTGCGCCTGTGCTCCCATACGGAGCCTCCTTCGCTCGCTGAGGTCGACGGTCGAGTCTACAACGCTTCGTTACTCGAGACACAAGCCACGGCCTGGAAGGAGGGCCGACGTGGAGGCGCTCGTCTGGAGAGTGATCCCGTGGACCGCAACGACCCGCGAGCTCTACGAGGCCCACCGGGAGGAGCTCTTCGGCGCCCTGCCGACCGGACTGTCGTCCTGGCCCGGAAATACGATCGGAGCCGTGACCACCACCCTCGGCAACGCCGAGCGCGGGCCTCGCGTCCGTAGCTCACAGGCTCCGCCTCGCCGCGATCGACAAGCTCTGTCAGCTCGGCCGTCGCGGCGAGAAGCGGGTCGCCGACGAGCGGCTCGCGGAGGCTGCGAGAGTCGTCGGTGTCGATGACCTGGACGGACGCCGTCCTCGCCGCCGCCGCCGCCGTGATCGTTGTGAACCTCGTGGTCGTGCTCTTTCTCGCACTCGCGAGCCGCTCCGAGCACGACGACCGCTGACGAGGAAGGGCTGTTTGCTCGAGCGGGAGGCCGGGTACCACGCAGGCCTAGGGGAAGGGGGAAACGGTGGAGGGATCCGGGTCTTCGAGGCGGAGCGACGCGCACGGGCGGGATTGGCCACTTGCTGGTCTGCTCTTCGGCAGCGTGCTCGTCCTCTACGCCGCGTGCGCGCTCGTGTTGTACGCGATTCTCACCATCATCTTCTGAAGTACGCGTACCGGGTGGGATGCTCCGTGCGGTTACGGCCCTGCTCAGAGGGCCTTTTCAGTCGGGGCGCCGAGATTTGAACTCGGGACCTCTTGACCCCCAGTCAAGCGCGCTAACCAGGCTGCGCCACGCCCCGTGGCAGCCGACACCTTAGCCGCTCCTAGAGATTCCGCCGGACGAGCACGTAGCCGAGCGGCACGACGACCAGAAGGGTGATCCAGGGCATCAGCGCCCGGCGCCTGCCCTCGTGCTCGCGGCCGATCGTGGGGCCGTCGCCGAGGAGACCGGCGACGATCCCTCCCAGCTTCCTCGACTCGCTCTCCTCGAGCACCTGGCCCTCGATCAGCGACGCGACCGACTCGACCAGCTCGCCGCTTGCCTGATCGGGCTCGTACCCGACCTCGGCGACGCCGGTCAGGTAGATCCGCTCGTCCTCGTCCCAGAGGCGCACGAAGATCGTCTCGATCTGCGGCTGCTTCCGGAACGCGTCTTCGAATGCGCCCGGATCGTCGAGCGGCTGCGACTCGCCGTCCGAGAGGACGACGAGCACCCGCTTCTTCGCGGCGGGCGCGAAGTAGTTCGCCGTAGGCACCGAGCTCAGCCCCTCGAGCGAGGTCGCGAGCGTCCGGGTGAGGATCGGCGGCGGTCGCTCGATGTCGATCGAGTCCTCGATCGTGGCGATGAAGACCCTTCGATCGGTGGTCGGAAAGAGGTGGGGCAGGACGCCGTCGGTCATCGAGGCGATGCCGACGGGGACGTCGGGGAGCTCGTCGCGTAACGCGACGGCGATCGCGCGCGCCCGCTCGAACCGCGTCGGAGCGCCGGACCGCGCCGACGCGTACATCGAGCGCGACGTGTCGAGGACGACGAACACCTGCGCGTCGGTCCGCTCGGGCAGGGTGCGGGTCGTCGCGACGACGGGCTGCGCGGCCGCAAGGCCGAGGAGGCCACACACGGCGACGAGGGCCGCGAGAAGAGAGATATGGGACCGGCGCGACGGCTCGTCGAGGCCGAGCGTCGCCCGGATCTGCGTGAGGCGGCGGTCCCTCGCACGGTAGACGGCGAGCGGGACGAACGCCGCGACCGCCAAGAGCGCGGCGAGCGGCGTGAGGAATGCGATCTCCATCAGTAGCCGGAGCCGGTCGAGCCCTGTCCCGAGGTGTTGCCCTGGTTCGCGCCTCCGGTCGGCTGCTCACCGGGCAGGACGACAGGGCCGAAGATGCTGAGCGCCGCCTCGAGGTTCGTCTTCGCATCGACGTTCGAGGGGTCGAGCTCGATCGCGTTCCGGAACGCGGACACGGCCTTCTGGATCATGTCCTGCCGTTCCCTCTCGTCGAGTGGCCGACCGTCGAGCGTCACGACGCCGTAGAGCGTGAGAAGACGCGATTGCCGGACCGGGTCGTGGCGATCCTCACGACTCATCCGCGTGAGCTCGAACTGCATCTTCGCCCGCATCGACTCCAGCTCCGGGAAGCCCTGGTAGTCGACCCTCCCCGGCTCGACTCGCAGATAGAGACCGAGGAGCTTGCGGTATTCGACGTCGTCCTCGAGCCCGAGCAGCGTCTCGCTCACGTTGCGAGGGAGGAAGCCGACGTTCCAGAGGCCGCGCTGGCGCATCGGCGACGTCTGGAAGCGCGCGTCGTCGCTCGTGACCTCGCCCGGCGTGCGGACCGTGTCGACGGCGACGACGGCCAACGCGATCGCCACAGGAACCGCGAGGGCCGCGAGGACCCACAGAGCGACGCGACCGACCCGCCCCAGCCTCCCCCATATCCGTCTCGTCATCTCCGCACCTCCAGGCGCGACAGCACCCGCTCGTTCGCCGCCAAGAGGAGGATCAGCAGTCCTCCGGCGAGCACGAAGAGCCACGGCGCGACCGACGCGATACGCTGCTCCTCCGGCGCGCGGACCCCCTCCTGCTCCGGCTCGCTCAAGAACGCGTCGGAGCCCACGAGCTGCTCGATCAGCGCGCGCTTCTCCTCGCTCGGGAAGAGCGGAACGATCCGAATCTGGAACCCGTCCTGGCGGATCTGTGCGAGCACCTCGCTCAGTCGGGCGATCTCGTCCGGGAGGATCTCGAGATCGCTGACGAGCACGATCGACCCGTTCGTCACGTTCTCGCGGAGGAGCGAGCCGCGCGCGAAGTCCATTCCCTCCGAGATCCTCGTCCCTCCGCGGAACTCCTCCCAGGGGTTGGGCGGCAGCGTGGCGTCCGGGCGCGCCTTGAAGAAGCGGAGGAGCGACTGCAGCTCGCGCGACGGCGCGCCGGGAGGAAGGAGCTCGTACGCCGAGTCGGAGAAGACGACGAGCCCGGTCCGTTCGTCCGTCCCGACGAGCTTCTCGATCGTGACGTCGAGCGCTCCCTCGTAGACGCTCGCCGAGAGGTCGAGGACGAGCATCCCCGTCGTCCCCTCCGGCACGAGGGGCGCTTGGCGCACGTCCTGCTTCCGCGCGACGAGGAAAGCGAGGGCGAGCGCGGCGCACAGAGCGAGGGCCAGCGCCGCCCGCACGATCGTCGTCCGCTTGGCGAGCCGTCGGAGCCGCCCCGGCTCGCTCGCGGGAATGCCGTGCCTCGGGAGCTCAAGCGGGAGCTGCATCGGCCTCCTTCACCACAGCGACGATCTCGTCCATGCCTTCGGGGGACGGCGGCGCCGTCGACCAGGCAAGCCGGCGCACGCCACGAGCGAGGTCGGATCCCTGTCCCTCGAGCTCGCCGGCGAGTACCTCGAGCGCCTCGCGCCGCTCTCCGTCCGGACGGTTACGCGCCCACTCGACGAGCTGGACCGCGCGCTCGAGCGGGGAGAGCTCGGGAGCTTCCTCCTCCACCACGGGCTCCTCCCGCCGGACCGTGCGCACCACGAGCGCGCCGGGGAGCGCGAGCAGCGCCAGCGCCCCGACCACG
>JBOHBD010000056.1:0-12643 GCA_050698195.1 Gaiellaceae bacterium | reverse complement strand
GGTTGTACGTGTCCACCATGATCCCGACGTCCGGAAGTCCCGCTTCCTGGAGCAGCGCCAGGGCGTCCGCGAGAGTGTTGACGAAGGAGACCGTCTCGTGCTGCGCGGGGTGGCAGGGCTCGAGGCCGAAGCGCACGCCGGCCTCGCGCGCGGCGGCCGCGACCTCCCTCAGGCCAGCGACCACGAGCGTACGCGCCTGCTCCGGCTCGAGATCGCCGACCGGGCCGGTGAGGCAGAGGACCGACTCCGGCTCGAAGGCCGCGAGGCGGCGCACGCTCCGGCAGATGGACGCGATTCGCTCCTCCAGATCCGGAGGCCCTTCCATGCCTGGTATGCGAAGGGGCAAGAGCGACGGAACGGCGGGAATGCAGTTCGCGACCCCGAGGCCGGCTTCCCGGACGAGCGCGAGGCCCGCGTCGTGGTCGCCGCGGAGGTTGATCTCCCAGATGCCGATCCCGTCGAACCCCGCGGCAGCGTAGGCCCTCACGTTCTCGGCGAACGGCGTGCCCTCGGTGGAGATCTCGGACAGCGACAGCTTCACCGTCCGACCACCGGCACCCTGGCGAGGAGTCGGCGCGGCAGCGCCGGCTTCGTGAGCTCCTTGTAGACGATGTACCCGGAGCCGGCGCCGAGGCCGGGCCCGGGGTGCGTCGAGGCGCCGATGTGCCAGAGGCCGTCGACGGGCGTACGGTGGCCCGGTGCCTGCGGAAGCGGGCGGAAGAGCAAGTTCTGGTCGAGCGCACAGGAGCCGCCGTAGATGTCCCCTCCGACGAGGTTGACATTCAGCGCCGAGATGTCCGCAGGGGAGAGGACGACCCGTTCGATCGTGGCGCGCTCGAGGTTCTGGATGTGGCGGCCGAGCCGCGCGACGATGCGGTCGGCGTAGGCCTCGCGGAGCTTCTCGGTCCAGGTGCCGTCTCCGACGTCGAGCTCGCCCGCCGCGTCGCCCTTGATGCGGGCTGCAGGGAGCTCCTGGAGCTGGATCCAGAGGATCGACGAGCCCTCGGGCGCGCGCGACGGGTCGAGCGTGACCGGCTGCCCGCAGACGATCGTCGCCTCGGCGGGGAGGAGCCCGCGCTCGGCCTCGTTGACCGCCCGCGAGACGCCGTCGAGCCCGGGCGTCACGTGCACGATCGCGGTTCGCCCCAGCCGCTCGTCGCCGTACCAGCTCGGCGGCTCGCGGAGCGCGACGTGGATCTGCATCTCCCCGCGCCCGTAGCGGTAGCGGGAGGCTGCGCGCGCGAGCTCCGCCGGCACCTCGGCCCTGCTCAGGAGCCGCCCATAGAGCTGGGTCGGCGTGACGCTGGCGACGACCGCGTGCTGGGCGGAGATCGTCTCCCCGCCGGCGAGCCGAACGGCGGTCGCCTTCCCCCGGGAGACGAGGACGCGCTCGACGTCGGCTCCCGTGCGAAGCTCGCCCCCTGCATCCCGGACGATTCCCGCGAGCCCCTCGACGAGCCGCGCCCCGCCGCCTCGCGGCACCGGCATTCCGCCGAGCTGGAGGGCGCACGCGATCACCTGCGTCATGAACCCGGACGTTGCCTGGTCGGGGCCGAGGCCCGTGTGCAGGACCCACGGCGCGAGCAGGCCGTGGGCGGCATCCGACTCGAACGTGTCGCCCAGCCAGTCTCGACACGTGGCGAGCATCGTCCCGGCGTACGCGAGCAGCCCGCGGCGGCCGAAGCGCCGAAGAGCCTGCCGGCCGAGCCCGAGCCCGGCAGGGGACCACAGCTCGGTCCCGAGGACGCCGAACGAGAGGTCGGCGTTCTTCATGAAGCTCCCGAACATCGCCTCCCAGGCGGCGCCGTCGCCCGTCGCGTGGCGGTCGAGCTCGGCGATGTTGTCCTCGAGCGAGGTGGTCAGGAACGCGCTCGAGCCGTCGGGAAAGGCAGATCCCGTCGGCAGCTCGGTGTTCAGGTACTCGACACCGCGCCGGTCGAGGTCGTCCTTCAGCTCGGCATAGGCAGGCGAGCCCGTGAAGAGCGGATGCCACGAGGCGAGGACCTCGTGCGTGAAACCTGGCGCGGTCAGATCGGCCGAGGTCTTGATGCAGCCGCCGAAGGAGTCGTTGCGCTCGAGGACGCAGACGTTCCAGCCGGCCTTCGCGAGAAGCGCGGCGCCTGCGAGGGAATTGATCCCGGCGCCGACGAAGACCGCGTCGAAGGCCGCCATCGAAGGGCGACCCTACCAGCGCGGTTCCGGCTTGACAGGCGGCGACACCGTGTGACTGAATCTCGGCATGCTCCTCCGCGAGGTGGATTACGCGCGGCCGGCGACCGTGGAGGAGGCGATCGGGCTGCTCGCCGGGTACGAGGGTGCCCGGCCGCTCGCCGGAGGACAGACGCTGGTGAACGTCATGAAGGCACGGGCGGCCGCGCCGGACGTGCTGGTCGACCTCGCGGATCTCGAGGAGCTGCGGACGATCGGCTTCTCCTCGGACGGGCAGCTCGAGATCGGAACGATGGTCACGTATGCGCGGCTCATCGGCTCCTCGGAGGTCGAGGTCGCGCGGCCGATCCTGGCCGAGGTCGTGGCGACGATCGGCGACGTGCAGGTGCGGAACCGCGGCACCGTCGGCGGCAACGTGTGCGTCGCGGATCCCACGAACCACCTCCCGCCGCTTCTGGTCGCGCTCGGCGCGACGTTCACGATCCGCGGCACGGGCGGCGAACGCGTCGTCCCTGCGGATGAGTTCTTCGTCGGCGTCTACATGACCGCGGTGGGAGAGGGCGAGCTCCTGACGAAGGTCTCCGTACCTGCGTCGAGCGGCGCCGGCGACGGCTTCTCGGGAGTCACGATCGGGAGGCATGGGACGTACGTCGTCGACGCGGCCGCGACCGTCTCGGACGATGGCGTCCGCGTCGCCCTCGGGTGCGTCGCGGCAGTACCGGTCCGCGCGACCGCGATGGAGGAGGCGCTGAGCGGCAGCGACTTCTCGGAGGAGGCCGTGAAGAGGGCCGCACTGGGTCTCGGCGCGTCGCTCGATCCTCCTTCGGACGTCCACGGCTCCGCCGACTACCGTCGGCATCTGGCCGAGGTCTCGGCGGTGCGCGCAGTCCTCCAGGCCGCCGGGCGGAGGAAGACCTAGTGGGCGCTCCTGCACGGAGCCGCGCGATCTCGCTCGAGATCAACGGCGAGCAGGTGGAGATGGAGGTACCGGCGCGCCGCCTCCTCGTCCACTTCATCCGCGACGACCTCGGCCTGACGGGGACGCACGTCGGCTGCGACACGGGAAACTGCGGCGCCTGCACGATCCATCTCGACGGCGAGCCCGTGAAGAGCTGCATGCTGCTCGCAGTGCAGGCCGACGGAGCGCGGATCGCGACCGTCGAGGGGCTCGCGGCCGACGGCGAGCTGACCGCGTTGCAGAGGGCCTTCAACGAGCACCACGCGCTCCAGTGCGGCTACTGCACCCCCGGGATGCTAATGAGCGCGACCGCACTCCTCGAGCGCAATCCGAGCCCGACGGAGGACGACGTGCGACTCGCGCTCCAGGGCAACATCTGTAGATGCACGGGCTACGTGAACATCGTCGAAGCGGTGGTCGCGGCCGGGGAGGGTGGAGATCGATCGTGAGATCGGAGTCGAGTGACGACGCGCCCAGGTAACAGCCTGTTACGAGGCCAGAGCTCGACCGCGGTCGAGACCGAGACGCCCACCGTGCTCGAGAAGGGGTACGTCGGGCAGTCGATCCCGCGACGGGAGGACAAGCGGCTGGTGCAAGGCCTCGGCACGTTCTTCGACGACGTGCGGCGGCACGGGATGGGGTACGTCCACTTCGTCCGCTCGCCGTACGCGCATGCGCGGATCGTCTCGATCGACGTCTCCAAGGCTCTGGAGCTCGAGGGCGTGTACGGGACGATCACAGGCGACGAGGTCGCGATCCACACCGACCCCTTCTTCGAGATGTCGGTCGAGCCGGGCGGGCTGATCAAGGACTACGCGCTCGCGGTCGGGCGGGTCCGGCACATGGGCGAGCCGGTCGCGGCCGTCTGCGCCGCGACGCGCGAGCTCGCCCGCGACGCCGCCGACCTCGTCGACGTCGACTACGAGCCGCTCCCGGTCCTCGTCGACGCCGAGGAGGCGCTGAAGAACGAGACGGTCCTGCACGACGACGCGGGCTCGAACGTCGTCTGGTCCGGCGTGTTCGACTGGGGCGACGTCGACCAGGCGCTCGCAGAGGCCGACCACGTCGTCAAGATCGACAGGCTCCACTTCCACCGCTTCTCTTCCACGCCGCTCGAGTGCGCGGGCGCGCTCGTCGAGTACGACAAGGGCACGGGCGCGTGCACGCTCACGTGCAACCACCAGATGCGCGGGGTCGGTGCGATCTGGATGGCGCCCGCGCTCAGGGTCGGCATCGACAAGCTCCGCTTCGTCACGCACGACATCGGCGGCGGCTTCGGGAACAAGATCTGCCTGCACCCGCAGTACGTCGTCCTCTGCCTGCTGGCGCGGAAGCTCGGCCGACCGGTGCAGTGGACCGAGTGGCGCACCGACCAGCACACCGCCAACGCGCACGGGAACGAGCGCACGTTCCTCGACGTCGAGGTCGCCGTCAAGGCCGACGGGACGATGACCGGCTTCAAGGTGCGCGCGCTCGACGACTGCGGCGCGTTCCCCCGCTACGAGCCGCTCGGCTGCATCATCTGGGCGCAGGTGACCCCGGGCATGTACGCGTGGCGGAACATCCGCGTCGACTTCACCCAGGTGTGCACGAACAAGTCGCCGGTGTCGCCCAATCGCGGCTACTCGCGGATGCAGCACCTCTGGCTGACGGAGCGGATCGTCGACATCGTCGCGTCCGAGCTCGGCCTCGACCCGGTCGACGTTCGCAAGCGCAACTACGTGAAGGCCGAGCAGATGCCGTACGAGACGCCGAACGGCTGCGTCTACGACTCGGGCGACTACGCCGCCGCGCTCGACATCGCGCTCGACCTGATCGACCACGGCTCGATCGGGGAGCGGCGGAAGGAGGCGGCCGCGCGCGGGAAGCTCCTCGGGCTCGGGATCGGCTCGACGCTCGACTCGGGGACGAACAACTTCGGGCAGTCGACGCTCCTGAACCCCGACCTCCAGTTCTCGGGGAACAACGAGGCCGCCGCCGTCAAGCTCGACATCTTCGGCGAGGTCGTCGTCACGCTCGGCACCGTCCCCCAGGGACAGGGCCACGAGACGACCGCCGCGCAGGTCGTCGCGGACATCCTCGGCTGCCCGCCCGAGCAGGTGAACGTCCGCCGCGGCCACGACACGTGGTTCAACGCGCACGCCGGCTTCTCGGGTACGTACGCGAGCCAGTTCGCGTTCACGGGCCTCGGCGCGGTAAAGGGTGCGGCCGAGCTTCTCCGGGAGGAGATGATCACGCTCGCGGGGTTCGTGCTGCAGGCACCCGAGGAGGCGATCGAGCTGGCCGACGGGATGGCGCGCGTGAAGGACGGTCCAGAGGAGGCGGCGCTCCCGTTCATGGCGCTCGGCGCGATCGTGAACGCCAACAACGCGTTTCTCCCGCCCGACTTCAACCCCACGCTGAACCACCGGTTCGTGTGCCGCCCGTACTTCGGGATGGTGGACAAGGAGAAGAAGACCGGACAGCTGACGCTGACGTACGCGACGCAGATCCACGCAGCGGTCGTCGAGGTCGACCCGGACACGGGCGTGGTCGACGTCGTCGACTACGCGGCGGTGGACGACTGCGGCGTGCGGATCAACCCGATGATCGTCGAGGGCCAGGTGCACGGGGCGACGGCGCACGCCATCGGCGCCGCGCTGTCGGAGGAGTTCGTCTACGACGAGGACGGGACCCTCCTGACCGCCAACTTCTACGACTACCACGTGCCCCATGCGATGGACATGCCTCCGCTGAAGACCGGCGCGATGGAGTCTCCGTCTCCCGTGGCGCCGCTCGGGGCCAAGGGCATGGGGGAGGGCGGAGGTGGCGGGATCCACTGCATCTGCGCGGCGATCCAGGACGCGCTCGCATCCGCCGGGAAGGCGATCGTCTACACGAGCTGCAACCCACCACATCGGGTCTGGTCGATGCTCCGGGATCCGCAGGCGACACGTGCGAACGTCACGGTGACGTCGAAGTGATCGTCTCGGGGACGAAGGAGCTTCCAGCCCCGCGCGAGACCGTCTGGGGAGTCATCAACGAGCCTGCCGAGATGGCCAAGCTGATGCCCGGGGTCGAGGGCTTCGAGGTGACCGACGAGCGCCACTGGAGTGCCCAGGTCAAGGTTCCGCTGGGCCTCGGCGGCCTGAAGATGACGATGAACTTCGAGAGGCTCGAGGAGCGGCCGCCCGAGTTCGCGTCGATGCGGGCGAAGGGGACCGGCGTCGGGGCGCTCATGGACATGACGACCTCGTTCACGCTCTCCGAGGCGGGCGACGGCACGTCGATGGCGTGGGAGGCGGACGTCAGGATCGCGGGCCCGGTGGGCGCGATGGGTCAGCGGGTGCTGCATCCGATCGTCAACCAGCAGGTGCAGCAGGTGCTGACCGCCCTCGAGCAGCGGGTTTCCGAGGCTGCGGCGTCGGGCACCGCGCGCACGGAGGAGAGCGCTCACCCGGGCTCAGGGGAGGCGGACTCGACCGAGCCGTAAGGCCCGACGCACTCCACCAGAGATCGAGCGTCTCGCAGGCTCGTGCCTTCGCCGGCCAGGACGAGACACCGCTCGCTCTTC
The DNA here is from genome assembly GCA_050698195.1 of Gaiellaceae bacterium. GTDB lineage: Bacteria > Actinomycetota > Thermoleophilia > Gaiellales > Gaiellaceae > GMQP-bins7. Next base: position 5,963 of record JBOHBD010000056.1, on the reverse strand, counting down.
GGCCGCGCCCCGGGCGTGGAGGAAGCGTAGAGTCGCCGCATGGCGCGCAGTGCAACCGGCCGTGCGGGCGACGCGGTCGGAGGTGCGTATACACGCCTCCGCGACCTCATCGTGGAGGGCGCGTACGCCCCCAACGAACGCCTGACGCACGCGGAGCTGTCGCGCACGCTCGGCGTCGGCCGGATGTCCGTTCGTCAGGCGCTCCATCGCCTCGAAGCGGACGGTCTGGTCATCTCGACGCCGAACCGCGGCGTCCGCGTCGCACCCGCGGCCGTCTCGTACGCCGAGGAGCTGTATGCGGTTCGGTTACTCGTCGAGCCCCCGCTCGTCGGCGCACTCGCCGGGCGGTTGATGCCCCAGGAGCTCGAGAGGATGCACGAGCAGCTGCGGCGTATGGAGGCCGCCGCCGATCGCGCGCCTGAGTTCCAGGTTGCGCACCGCGACTTCCACATGGTCGCAGCGGCGGACTACTCGAGCCCCTTCATCGCCGACCTGGTGATCCGTGTGCATCGACATCTCTTCCGTCACCAGCAGGCGTACATGTCGCGGCCGCACGTGTTCGAGGACTTCCTCACGATCGACCACGAGCTGCTGCGGGCACTCGAGGCGGGGGACGTGGCTCGGACGCGGCGCCTGTACGAGCTCCACCTGATCGACATGGCGATCGGGATGGTGCTCGACGCCGAGCCCGACCACCGTTTCGACGTCCTGCTCAGGGTGGCACACGCGACCGGCGTGGTCGTGCAAGCCTCGTCGGACGGGCGCCTCGAGCGCCCGGTCCCAGTGCGCTGGACGACGCCGAACCCGCACCTGCAGCTTGTCGAGACGTCGAACCTCGTGCCAAGTTGATCCACTTTTGGCACTGTCCTATGATCGCCGGCAGGCCCAGGGCGAACGCGACATCCAAGAGAAAGGGGCGCACCATGGGCAACAGGCGTGGAGGGCGGCTTCTCGCGGTGATGCTTACGTTCGCCACCCTCGCTGTGACCACAGCGGGCGTGGCGGGCGGCCAAGCGTCCCAGCCGGCGCAGACCAAGATCAGGCTTCCGAAGAAGACGATCGGGGTCATGGGCCCGATCAACGCGGCCGAGATCATCAAGCTCGGCACCGACGCGACGGTAGCCGCGGCCAAGGCGCTCGGTTGGAGGACGATTCAGGTCGATCCGTTAGGCGATCCGGCCAAGATGGGTTCCGGGATGACGAGCCTCGTGAACTCCAACGTCGATGCGATCGTGCTGACGACGATCGAGCCGGCGGTCATCGCGAGCGGGCTGCGGGCGGCGAAGGCCAAGGGCATTCCGGTCATCGACACGCACACGCAGACGCACTCCTCGGCACTCTTCGCGGGCGAGTACTTCCTCAGCCCACGGAAGGAGTTCAACCTCTTGTTCGCGCGGATGAGGAAGGACCTCCCTCGCGGCTCGGAGATCGGACTGATCGAGCTGCCGCAGTTCCTGAACGCGAAGATCGCAGGTGACCTGATGGTCGCCGCGGCGAGGCGGGCAGGGTGGAGGATCGTCGCCCGGCACGACACGGACGTCCAGAACAGCGTGCCGGACGTCCAGAGGGCGGTCGGAGACATGATCCGAGCAAACCCCGGCATCGACGCGATCTGGGGATGCTGCGACTTCGCGCCGACCGGTGCGATACCCGCGATCCGCTCGTCGGGGAAGAAAATCAAGGTGTACGCCCTGCACGGCATCCCGTCTTCCATCGCGAGCGCACGAGGTGGCCTCGCAGTGCTCGAGGTTTCCGAGTATCAGAAGGGCGGAATCATCGCGATCGACGAGCTCGCGGCGTTCTTCGCGAGGGGCAACCGGATCGCGAAGCGGACGCCGAAGCGGTTCGCGTACAAGCAAAAGATCGTCGACAGGTCGAATGCCAGGAGGGGCTACCCGTACCCGACGGCACCGATGCTGGCGCAGTTCAAGAAGAGGTGGGCGAAGCTCTACATCCTGCCGGCCTCGTGAGTTGCGGCGTGGCGTGGGAGTGGCGCTGCGCCGCCGCTCCCACCGACGCCCTCGACCGAGAAGACCAGTCACGGTGAGCTCGACGCTCGAGCGCTTGATCGGAGCTCCGCGCGGCGCCCGGCTTCGATCCTCCGTCCACCGGATCGCGGGCTGGAGCCTGGTGCTGGCGTTCGTCGGCGCGTTCGTCTTCTTCTCCATCGCGCGACCGAACTCATTCTTGACCTGGGACAACGCGCGGGCAATCCTCGACGACTCGTCGGTGCTCTGTGTCTTGGCGGCGGGCGTGACGGTGATTCTCGTGATCGGCGAGTTCGACCTCTCCGTGGGTTTCGTGGCCGGACTTGCCGGGGCGGCAGGCGTCTCGGTGATGGCCTACCACGGCTGGGGGGCCGGTGCGGCCGTCGCGATTGCGCTGGGTGCGGGCGGCGCGGCCGGTATGGCGAGCGGGTTCGCCGTCGCGTATGTCCGCATCCCCTCGTTCATCGCAACACTCGCGGTCGGCTCGATCGCTGCCGCGATCGAGCTTGCGATCACGAAGACGGCGATCTTCGAAGGTCTCTCGTCGTCCTACGTGGAGATCGCGATCACGCGCGTGTGGACGATCCCCCTGCGGGCGATCATCGCGGCGGTGGCCGTCCTCGCGCTACTGGTTCTCCTGCGGACGACCGTCTTCGGTCGTCACGCCGCGGCAATCGGCGACAACCCGGCGGCGGCGCGCCTGGCCGGCGTACCCGTCGAGCGGGTGCGCGTGTTCGCGTTCATGCTCGCGGGCCTCGCTGCGGGCCTCGCCGCCGTGCTCGTGACCTCATCGGCGAGCCAGTACTACCCGAACCTCGGTACCGGTTACCTGCTTCCCGCGTACGCGGCGGCGTTCCTCGGGCTCTCGCTCGGCGGAGGACTTCGCTTCAACATCCTCGGGAGCTACATCGGAGTGCTGCTGCTTGCGACGGTGACGACCGGGTTGACGATGATGAACCAGCCGTCGTGGGTGGCCGCGCTGGTGCAGGGGGTCGTCCTGCTCGTGGCGGTTGCAGGCGTCTCCATTCGGCGAAGGGGAGCCGTTGGACGCTAGAGCGTCCCCGTGGCTCGAGGCCGTCGAGCTCTCGAAGCGTTACGGCGGCGTCCTCGCACTCGACCGCGCGTCGTTCGCCGCCCGGCAGGGCGAGGTGCACGGCCTCGTCGGTGCCAACGGCGCGGGCAAGTCGACGCTCGTGAAGTGCTTGACCGGCATCGTCCGACCCACGAGCGGCTCCGTTGTCGTCAATGGCCGATCGCTCTCGCTGGGGCGGCCGGTCGAATCGATACGGGCAGGGATCGCATCGGTGCCTCAGGAGCTGACCGTCGCCCCGACGCTCTCCGTTGTCGAGAACATCGTCCTGGGGCGGGAGCCGCGCGGCCTGCTGGGGTGGGTGCGGGGACGGGAATCTCGTCGCCAGGCCGAGGAGGTCCTCGCTTCCCTCTCGCTCGATGTCCGGCTGACCGCCCCCGTCGGTCAGCTCTCGCTCATCGAGCAGAGGCTCGTGATGATCGCGCGTGCTCTCGCCTGTCGTGCGCGTCTCGTCATCTTCGACGAGCCGACCGCGACGGTCTCGCCGCACGAGGCGAAACTCCTGCTCGAGACCGTCCGCGGTCTCGCGGGTCGTGGTGTCGCGGTGCTCTACGTCTCGCATCACCTGCGCGAGATCGAGCAGGTCTGCGACAGGGTGACCGTGCTCCGGGACGGGCGCGTTCTCGCGGATCTCGAGCGTGCGACGCACGCGGAGCTTGTCGGCCTCCTGGCTCCCGAAGCAACGTCCAGAGGGCGTTCACCGCGCGAGGAACGCTCCACCGGTGAGATCGTGCTCGACGCTCGCTCGGTAACCGGCCCATGGCTCCGTGACGTGTCCCTCGTCGTCGGGTCCGGGGAGATCGTCGGGCTCGCAGGCCTCGCGGGCTCGGGAGCCAGGGAGCTTCTGCTCACCGTGTGCGGGGCCGTACCCTTCGCTTCCGGCTCCATCACGCTCGGGGGGCGCCCGCTTCGATCGGGCGACGCGCTCTTCGCCGTCGCGCGCGGAGTGGGGTTCCTTCCAGGGGACCGGAGTCTCGGTACGTTCCCGAGCCATATGCTGCGTCACAACGTCGCCCTGCCGTCGCTCTCGCGTTATGCGCGGCTCGGCTTCATCGATTCGGGCGCCGAGAAGTCTGCGGTTGCGGCGCTGCTCGACCGCGTCGCTCTCCGTGCAAGCCCCGAGTCGCCGATCACATCGCTCTCGGGCGGGAACCAGCAGAAGGCGCTCGTGGCACGCTGGATCGGGTCGAATTCGCGCCTCCTGCTGCTGGACGATCCGACGGCCGGGGTCGATGTCGCCACCCGGCCGGAGATCCACGACCAGATACGTGCACTCAGCGAGGACGGTGTCAGCGTGCTGCTCGTCTCGACGGACGCCGAAGAGCTGGCGGAGCTTTCGGATCGGGTCGTCGTCTTCGAGCGCGGCGCCGTGACCGCCGAGCTGACGCCCGACCTACTGACCTCGGCCCGTGTGCTCGCCGCGATGACCGGGGACGTCTCCACCGTTACTCGCTGAACCGAGGAGGACGAATGGCCGACACGACGGAAACCGAAAGCCCACCACCTGTCATCTCCGACGCAGCGCCCGAAGAGGTTGCTCGCAACGTGTACGTGATCCCGGACGGAAGGGTGCCGCTCGTCCCCAACGTCGGTGTCGTCGTCGGGGAGCGCCATGCGCTCGTCGTGGACACGGGCTTGGGGCCGCGGAACGGACAGCGCGTCCTCGAGAAGGCGCGCACGCTGACGGACAAGCCGCTCGTGCTGACGATCACCCACTTCCATCCCGAGCACGGCTACGGGGCGAAGGTCTTTGCGGAAGCGGGCGCCAGGATCGTCTACAACCGATCGCAACAGGAGGAGCTGAACGAGAAGGGCCAGGCGTACCTCGACATGTTCAGGACGTTCGGCGACGCGGTGGCGGAGCAGCTCGAGGGCGTCGAGTTCGTCGAGCCCGACGAGCTCTACGACGACCGCATGACGCTCGACCTGGGCGGCGTCGTCGTCCAGTTGCTCCACTTCGGGCGGGCGCACACCCGCGGTGACCAGGTCGTCTTCCTGCCGGACGCGCGGGTCCTGTTCGGAGGTGACCTGCTCGAGAACCGCATTTTCCCGATCGTCCCGTGGTTTCCGCCGCAGGACGCAGACGTCGACGGAAGCAGATGGATCGAGGTGCTCGGACGGATCGAGGAGCTCGCGCCCGCGGTCGTCGTTCCGGGCCACGGTGAAGTCACCGGGCCCGAGTTGATCGGGCAGGTGCGCTCGTACCTCGAGGACGTGCGCAGCCGAGTGCGCTCGGCGACGGGCACGGTGGAGGAGGTGAAGGCGATGCTCGAGCCCAAGATCGAGGCGGACTACGCCGGGTGGGACGCGCCCGAGTGGATCGGTTTCGCAATCGAGTGCTTCTACGTCGAGCTCCATGACTGAGGACGGCGATCGCACCGCGCGGGGTCGGCGCGTCTATGCGAGTCAGTTCCGGCTCCCCGAGGGGGAGGCGATCGAGGAGCTGCGGCGCGTCGTCGGAGAGCGGATGGCCACCGAGGCGATCAACGCAGCGGGAGGCGCCTGGGTGGAGGATGTCCTGTCGCTCCGCGACCGCAGCCTCGTCGTGCTTTCGGCACTCGTCACGCAGGGCGCGGTTGACGAGCGACTGCGCGTCCACACCCGGTGGGCCCTCGATCACGACCTCACGCCCGATGAGCTGGAAGCGACGGCCACGCTTCTGGCCGTCTATGTGGGATACCCTCGCGCGTCTGTGGCGATCGAGGTCATTCGCGAGGTCGTGGCCGCCGAGGTGCCCGACCCGAACGAGGGGATGACGTCGTGAGCACGCCGTTTCGGATCGGGGTCATGCAGCTAACGATGGAGCCGCTCCAGGAGATGCTCGCGTCGGCGCGCGTCATGGACGAGGCCGGGATGGACACGATCTGGCTCGCCGAGGCCTACCC